>JANLXV010000637.1:0-19418 GCA_031365305.1 Chitinophagaceae bacterium | reverse complement strand
TGAAACCAATGCATGGCTTTTTCACCATCACCCAATCTGGAATATAACAAAGCAAATACACCTTGCGTCATAGCCGGTGTACCTTCATCAGGCACTCGTGCTGAATAATAATCCAGGTCTTTTTTTACCTGCGCTTTATCTGTAATTTCTTTAAGCGGATAAGCCAGCAGGTTCACGTCAGCCTGTTTAACACCTTCGCCTTTGTAAGAAGCATGTTCCCTCGTAATACCATCGTCCATTTTCAGAATCGGGATATTGTTGGCTACTTCAGCCCAATCTGCACTTGATTGCAACCCCAAAATTTTAGCAGCGGCATTTGCAAAACGTAAGTTGGCTTTTGCAGCGGCATTAGTAAAAGCATTGTTATCTACGTTCTCAGCCCACTCATCAGCAGCTACAACATTTTTAATATCATATTTCCCCGGGCCATTTCGCTCTACACGGCTTGCCCAAAAATCTGCTGTTGCAGAAAGTATTGGCCATCCTTTTTCTTTTAGCCATACTTTATCCTGTGTAACTAAATAATAATTCCATGTAGCTATGGCAACACAGGCTGTAATGTGATGTTCGAAAGGGCCACTCAACGCCCATACCGGCGTTTCTTCTACACCAGTTTCAGCACTTTCCCACGGATACATGGCGCCCTTGTACCCACGGTTAAAAGCATTACGTTTTGCAGCTTCCAATCGCTGAAAGCGATATTCTATCATACTTTTCGCCATTTCAGGATGCATTACGAGAAGGGCCGGGTACATCCATAATTCAGTATCCCAGAATACATGACCATTATAGCCGAGGCCGCTAAGCCCCATAGGTGACGGACTCAATGCCGTTCCTTCTCTCACGAAAGAATACAGGTGATACAACATACTGTTTACATCCTGCTGGCTTTGCGGATCACCTTCAATGGTGATGCTGCTTTTCCATAAGTCGTCCCACGCCGCATTATGAAAACTAAGCAGGCGTTCTCTACCCTGTAGTTTTGCATAGATAGTCATGCGTTCAGCTTCATTCAACGGGTCATCGTGATGGGCTGAAGTTATTGAGGAGCCTACAATGCTATAGTGGTACGCCTCTCCTGCTTTTAATTTTTTGGTGAATTTTAAAAGATGCATATTGTTGTCCCACATTTCATGAATAACTCTTGGCTCGCTCCCATGTGGCTCAGTAAACATGAATGTATTGGAAGCACACATTAATAATTTACCTGTGGGGCTTTTGGCAGATGATGTTAACAGGCTTATTGTGGTATGAGGCCGGTCAATTTCATTATAATAATTTTCAACATCTTTCAAGGCGTCAGGTGCTTCCATAACAGTTGCCGCGTTGATCTGTATATCTTTAAGTGGTACAATTTCCACATCCATTAATACCGTAAATGGCAAATGCCTTAATGAATAGTAGGTATAGTTTACTGTGGCTTTACCGGCCATGGTAAATGAAGAGGTGAAGGCAGCATGCTTCATGTCAACCTGTTGGTGAAGGCCCATAACGTTATTTTTATCTACCCGCTTTCCATCAATTTCAAGGTAGGCGTTCAGTAGGTTAAAGCTCTTTAAAAAATTGCTAACTCTGCCACGTCCATATAAATCATAGGCACCGGCGAGCACAACATCTTTAACTTTAAAGGGCTCAGGCGATGAGACTATACCTATCATACCATTTGCAACGGTAACGCCATAGTAGTTGGATGGGTTGATGGTATCAGCTTTAATAAGCCAGGGATTTATCTGTTGGGAGAAAGTAAGCTCGATAAGAACCTGTAATCCTAAGGTTAATAAAAATTTTTTCATGTAAGTGTTATTAAATTTTAGTATTGATGACTTCGTAAAAAGAAATGTCTCCATTAACTGTATTCTCTAAATTGCAAAGCAATTAACCATCATGAAGATAAAAGGTATTTTAATTATTACAGTTTTAGCAGTTACAATAACTCTTATTGCCTTTTGCCTGGCGACTGAAAAAAAATCTTTGGAGAAAAGTGTAATAGTTAAAACCAATATTATCGTAGCCAATAAATATGTTCTGGACTCAGCTCAATGGTCGGCATGGTGGCCTAAAAAAAATAAACGATTAACAAGCTCATCTAGCAGTTATTTTTTGGGTGACAGCTCTATTTTTTTTTCACCAGGTTCCCCTATGTATAATTCAATAAATGTGCAGACGAGAATTTCCGGGAAAACGTATAATGGTAAACTGGCGCTTGTAACTTTAAATGATGATTCGATACTTGTAAATTTTAAAATAGAAAATTTAAAAAGCAGGCGGTTTTTTCAAACCAAAACATCTACAATGGAAACCTCAACGCTTGCTGATAACGTTTCAGCTATTTTAAGCACTTTAAAATCTTTTTTAGATGAGCCAATAAATACCTACCATATTCCGGTAATCCATGCTCTTGTAAAGGACACCGTTTTAATTTCGTCTAAATTCTCTACGAAAAGTTACCCATTAACGACCCGTATCTATGCCGAGATAAACAAATTACAGCATTATCTTTCGCACAACAACGCTAAACAAACTGATGCGCCCATGCTTCATATTGAAAAAATAGACAGCGCATATTTTTGCATGGTTGCTATTCCATTGAATAAAGCAATACCAGAAAGCAACTTCTTTGCCTTAAAGCGAATGATTCCCGGTAACATCCTGGTAACTGAAGCCAGGGGTGGAATACGCAATGTAGATAAAACTTTCAGGCAACTGACACAATACGTAAAAGACTACCAATTAGAATCACCTGCCATTCCTTTTGAATCATTAATAACCGACAGGATGCAAGAGAAGGATTCATCAAAATGGGTAACAAAAATTTATTACCCTATTTATTAAAGGGCTTAAGTTTCAGAAATTTTAATATTGAAACGCTGTCATTGTTTTTTGCAATAACTATTGCGGTATCTTTTCCAATAAGAAGGGGCTTGATATGTTTTACCTGCCCTTTAATTTCCAGATTTTTTAAGCTTTCGCAAACAAAAGAGTCATTGCCGTAATTCAATAAAACTGTGCCATAATCTGCATCCATTCTCCCCAGTTTCACGTTACTATCATAAAAATTTCCTGCCAGAAATATATCTGGCAAGTTATCACCGTTGGCGTTTATAATCACAGCCTCTTTATATGTAGACAACTGCGCTTCCCAGGGAAGATCAACCTGTTTAAATTTAAAATTACCTTCATTAAGCAATAGTGAATTTGCAAAACAATCTGTGCTTAAAACTTCTGCTGAAGCCAACTTATCACTCGTAAAAATTTGCTGAAGCGTGGCCTGGGCGAAATCTGCTGCATATAAAAACTGCTTTTTTATAAACGGCACCTGCTTTTGTAATTCATCTTTTGTAGCAAAGGGAATTTCTTTTCCTTTTAAAAAATAGGTTACGATCTGTTCTTTTACGCCATTATTATCGAAATCATTATAATAAAGTTTTACCGGCGTTTTTTCAGAAACTTTAAACCTGCTATTTAATCCATAATTGCCAGCAACAAAATCAATATCTCCATCACCATTAATATCGCATGGCAACGCAAAATTCCACCACCCTTTCCTATCTGTTATTGTTTTTTGAACAAATGTTTGTTGTTGCTTTAAGAAAAGATATATGCCACCCCATTCCAGCGCTACAATTAAATCTTTTTCTCCATCTTTATTTACATCAACCCATGTGGCAGATTTTACAAAACCTATTGTTGCTAAGCTTGTAGAGTATGATTTGGTAACATTGTTAAAATGTCCCTGTCCGTCATTCTGTAAAAGGTAAGATGTTGGTGTAGTACCATAATCCCAAGGCATGGCCCTTGCACCAATAAACAAGTCAACAAAACCATCATGATTAAAATCATTTGCTTCAATACAGGATGCTGTTAAATAGATATTAAATGCATTTTCAACTTTTGTAAACTTGCCTTTGCCGTTGTTAATAAATAACCTTGGCTGCAGGTGTTTATCATTTCCATAAAATTCATTACCTCCACTTGCAATAATTAAGTCACTATATCCATCTTTATTGACATCTGTCCAAACTGCGTCAACATCTTCATATAAGCTATCAAAGTCAGGAGCAAATGTTTTATCCTGTATAAATTGTCCATGGTTATTTTGCAGGAATAAGGCAGCTCTTTTACCTTTAGCGCTACCAATATACACATCGTCGTGTCCATCATTGTTGACGTCTCCAACTGCTAAAGCTGGCCCTTCTCTCGAAAGCATAAAGGGAAGTAATGGCTCACGATCAAATTCCTCAAAGGAATTTTCTATATGCCGGTAATCAAGTCCTGTTTTGTTAGTAAAGTCTTCCACAACCGCCTGTTTGCTACTAAGGCGTGTGTTAAATATTGAATAGTCAAACTGAGGTAGCCCGGGTTTGTATGTCACTGATATTTTGCCGGTAAAAATATTATCAGCTAACTTTTGATAAGTGTTATCTGGCCAGATAATTAGTACTGAATCCACAAGAGTATTTCGTAAACCAATATTTACAGGTACATGCATACTTGACAGAAACCCTTTAGCAGGAAAGTTTTCATACGTTCTTAAATCATTCCTGGTAAATAAAATAACCTTGGAACCAATAGCATCTATATTATCAAAATCTCCTTTTAATTTTATTTGTAAATATGTTTTTTCACTGTTATCATTTAATGTATTTCTATAAATTAGCGGAGCATCATTAACATTGTTTACTACAATATCCAGATCACCATCATTATCAAAATCGCCAAAAGCACTTCCATTGGAAAAAGTAGGTCTATCATTTTTAATTTTCTCTCCTATGTCTTCGAAAGACATATTACTATTGTTTTTGAAAAATTTATTTGGCAATTTTATTTCAGGGAATTTATCAATGGATGCTATATCACTTTGATTAACCTGGTTGAGCTTTGCTTTATTTTGAAGGTCAAAATTTGAAATATAGTTAACGTAATCAATATCGTTTAGCCTTTTAGGAATTCCGTTTGAGATGAAAATATCTTTTAACCCATCATTATCAAAATCTACAAACAAAGGCGCCCACGACCAATCTGTAGCAAAAACACCAGCGTACTGGCCAACTTCACTAAACAATCCATTACCCCGGTTAAGTTGCAGATTGTTACGTGGATATTGATAACCATATCCATAATTTTTTTTCATTTGAAAAACATTATAATCATCTTCTCCTAATGAACGTTTTAAAATTATAGGATCATCGGGCATCATGTCTACAGAAAGTATCTCCGGAAAAGCATCGTTATTGGCATCAGCTATGTCAACACCCATAGAAAAATGACTGGTATGCTGTATATGCTGATCAAGTTCATCTTTAAAAGTGCCATTGTGTTGATTGATGTATAAATAATCATTTTCATGAAAATCGTTTCCGATGTATAAATCAGGATATCCATCAAGATTAATGTCTGCCACTGCAATACCAAGCCCGTATCCGATCATAGAGCTGTTTATACCGCAAGAGTGTGTTACATCTGTAAAAAAATTATGATCGTTTCTAAAAAGCCTGTCTCCTGAAATGGAATCATAAGTGCCTGAAAACTTATCCCGTTGCGCAAAGCTCCCGTTTTGGTGAATGGTATGGTTTAATAAAAACATGTCAAGGTCACCATCAAGATCATAATCAAGGAAGGCGGCCTGAGTACTATAGCCTGAGAAATCTAATCCATAGGCTTTAGCCTCATCTTTATAAAAAGGTATTCCATCTTTATTGATGCCCTTGCATATCAATAATTGGTTTGGCGCACTATTACTTTTTAGCCGGGCAACTTTACAAACATAAATGTCAAGCATGCCATCATTGTTTATGTCTACTATTGAAACCCCTGTTGACCAACCTGAATCTTTTGGAATATTCGCCTTTTGTGTGACCTCTAAAAACTTAAGATGTTGTTTATTCAAAAACATTTTATTCTGCGCCTGGTTGGAGGCGAAGAACATATCGGCCCAACCGTCATTATTAAAATCCCCTACCCCTACACCTGCGCCATTATAGAAATACATGTATTTGAACATGTTTACATCTAAGGCGGGCTTAAGCGTATTATTGAAAAAGAGGCCTGTTGCAGTACTGTCTAAAACCTCGAACATAGCATCTTGTGCATTCTGAGGCTTACATCCCGGGAACAGACAAATGATTAAATAAGTAACTAATAGAAGAATTCTGCAATGTAGCGACTGCGTGTTCATCTTATGCCTTAACTAAATCACTTTATTTTTTGGCTGATTGCACCTTGTATAAAATTGGATAATCGTTATTTACCGAGAATAACAGGTTTTTGTTTTTTTTATTTTTAAGCTCTACAATGTCTTTAATTTCTCCCGGTATTTCTAACCCGGTATGGTTTGGTGGCAACCATGTAAATTTACCTTTACCATCATTCAATAGTACGTGTCCATAGCTGGCATCTACCCTTGAAAATTGTGGAAGAAAACCAAACATGTTTCCACCGAGGACCAAATCTATATTTCCATCGTTATTAAGATCGGTAGGAAGAATTGCATTAACAGATGAAAATTGCACATAGGTTGGCAAAAGCTTAATGGTGAATTGGCCATGCCCTTCATTTATGGCAACGCATGAACTATTAAAATTAAAAAGTTCAGGCTTTAAGTTTTTAAACAACCCAGGGCTAAAAAGATCCTGAACAGATTTGCGGGCATAATCTCCATATTTAAAGTTTTGCTTTCTTAGAGACACCATCTGGTCAGTCATATCTTTTTTCATAAATACCGGCACATCTTTATTGGCAAGAGTTCTTGTTATTACTTTAGATAGTGCACCACTTCTGTCAAAGTCGGTTACCCACATTTTGACCGGATGTGTTGAATTAGGCTTTAAGTAAAAGTTTTCACCAATATTTCCCAGGATGATATCTTCATCACCGTCATTATCTATATCACAAGTATTTACTGATTGCCACATGCCAAACATGTTTAGCATGTTAGTTTTTACTTCAATAAAATGGTCTTTTTCAAAAGAGAATATCCGCGGAGTCATCCATTCGCCCACGATTACGAGATCGTTTTTATGCCCCCCCGTAACGTCTGTCCAAATGGCGTCTGTTACCAAACCAATTCCGGCAATGTCTTTATTCTTGTTTTTTGCAATATCTGTGAAGTGCCCTTTGCCATCATTTAAATACAAGTAGCTCACCGGAACTTCACCGTAATGCGTAGGCACACTTCGGCTTCCTACAAAAAGATCTAAATCTCCATCGTTATCAAAATCGTTAGCAATAACAACAGATGTATTTAGCCCACTGGCAGGCAGATCATTTTTATCATAAGAAAAATTTCCTTTTCCATCATTTCTGTATAACCTGTTCTGAAGTTCGGCATTCCCTGGGGCATGATTATTACCACCTGCGCCTACAAACAGATCCAGGTCTTTGTCATTATCACAATCAAATAATAAAACAGCAATATCTTCAGATGCTTTAAATTCAGAAAATATCTTTTCCTGCTTTTTGACATATCCTGAGGAAGTTTGGAGATAAAGTTGTCCACCCTGACCTGCACCGCCTCCCATATACACATCTTCTAAACTATCCCCATTTACATCACCAACTGCTATTCTTGGCCCTTCTCTTGAAAGTAACATCGGAATATTTCTTTCCTGGTAAAAGTCCACATAGTCATCTTCAACATGTTTATCAAAAGAGGTCACTTGTTTTTTTAGAATTATTGGTTCTTTAGGAGATTCTGCGTCATTGCTACTAACTGAATCAGTCTGGGTAATTGCATGTACCTTATTTATAACAGGGTTTATCAGGACGGTCTTACTCCTATCGGGCCATACAATTCGCATTGAATCTACCTTTTGGTTACCAAGGCCAAAAATTAACTTATAATCAACTGAAGACTGAAACCCATGGCTGGGCATAACCTCCCTTGTTAAAATTTTTTTACCCTGGTAAAGATGAACAGTGCTACCAATGGCAAAGGTATTCTTATCCTTACCCCTTAATAATATACCGATGTAATTGTTTTTGTTGCTTTCTATTGAAGTATTCTTATATATAAAAGATTTTGAATTGACGTTGTTTATTACCAGATCAAGATCGCCATCATTATCTAAATCGCCATAAGCCGCACCGTTTGAAAATGATGGTTGATCAAATCCCATGGACGAGGCTTTATCAGCAAAAGTTAGATTCCCATTATTTATAAATGCTTTATTAATAATGGGGAATGATGGCATTTTATTAATAATCTGATCTACCTCTTCCTTTTTACCGGTTAGAGCCATTTTTTGGATGATATCATTCGCGAAGAAATCTATAAAATCCTGATTAGTGACATCATGATAGATACCATTACACACAAAAATATCAGTTAGTCCATCATTGTCCATATCAAACATCAGCCCACCCCAGCTCCAATCAGAAGCTGCTACACCACTGTAATAAGCAATGTCCATAAATTTCCCATTTCCATTATTTAACTGGAGGGTATTTTGCATAAACTGGTTATAAAATCCAGCTCGTTGCTTATATCTATACACATCAATGTTATCAAAGACAGACGTTGTCTTTAAACGGTAATCATCATCCGGTAACATATCTGTAGTAAAAATATCCGGGTATCCGTCATTATTAATATCACCAATGTCAGCCCCCATAGATGCTAAGCTTATATGTTGCAACCAGGTTTCTAACTCATCTTTATAAGTGCCATTTTTTTGATTAATGTATAAATAGTCTCTTTCAAAAAAATCGTTGGAAACATAAATATCAGGGTAATTGTCACCATTCACGTCGGCAACTGTAACTCCCAAACCAAAACTTATGAGACTGCTATGTATGCCGGCTTCAGTAGTTACATCAATGTATTTGCCATTCTCATTTTTAAGAAGCCGGTTGCCACCACCCTTTAAAAAGTCTGCTACAGGCCATTCCTTTGAATTTAGATCTCTTTTGTTTGCATAGTTTAATGTATTTACCGGGATAAAGCTATTATTGATAACAAAGCAATCAAGGTCACCATCTGAATCATAGTCAAAAAAAGAAGCATGTGTAGTATAACCATTGTCGTTAAGTCCTATTGTTGCAGCAGATTCTTTAAAAGTAAGGTTTCCCTTATTAAGATATAATTCATTCTCCTGGTTTTTACCATGTTGATATCCTGCATAGCAAACATAAATATCAAGAAAACCATCATTATTAATATCAGCAAGTACAACACCAGTCGCCCATTTTCCACTGTTAAGTATTCCCGCAGCTGAGGTTATATCTTCAAATTTAAATTTGCCTTTATTTAAATATAATTTATTGTCCCCCTGATTACTTGTAAAAAATATATCAGCTAGCCCATCATTATTTATATCACCAATTCCAACTCCTGCGCCATTGTAAAAATTCCGGTAACTCAACACATTGAAATCCTTTGAATCTTTTACTGTGTTTATAAAATCTATTCCTGATGAGGTTTGCAACTGGAAAAGTTTAGATCCTGTTTTATCATCAACTTTTTTACAACCAAAAAAGACAAGTAAAAAAAATGAACTCAAAAAATGTTTGAAACACATAGAGCAAAAAAAGGCCATTTTTTCAAATGACCTTTAAAAGTTTAAATAAAATATATATAGGCTAATATCCAGGATTCTGAGTAAGATTAGGATTAACTGCTAACTGATTGTTAGGAATAGGAAACAGTACACGTTTTGGATCACTTGCAGCTTTTTCCTGCCAGGCATCTAAAAATTTACCAAACCTGATAAGATCTTGTCTTCTATAACCTTCCCAATACATTTCTCTCCCTCTTTCTTCTAACAAACCTGGAAGATCAAGTGAAGCCAAAGCAGGAACCCCTCTTTTTGTACGAATAGAATTAACAATTGTTGCCGCACTTGCTGCATCTCCTGTTCTTAATAAAGCCTCAGCTTTCATAAGCATAACATCAGCCAAGCGGAACATTACCCAATCATTATCTTTCTGATCTCCTGCAGTACCGTAGTCGAAAGGATATTTATGAACCCTGATTCCTGTTATTTCAAGATTATCACCTGTCTCTCTAAGGGAAACTTCCCTGGTGAATGCAAGATCATTTCCTTTACGATCTTTAAGTGGAGCATCTGTTGTTAAATTGTACTGCTGACCAACTAAAAACCCCACATTTTGTCTTTTACCTGGATTTGGTAATGAACCAGGATAAACGTAATAAAAACCCCTGCGTTGGTCTTCAGGTTGAAACTTATCATAGAAGTCTGATAAAGTTGAAAAACCATTCCATCCACTTGGGTTTTGATTATAGTGAGATACGGAAAAAGCATTGCCTCTTACATTACCACCTGTTACGCCGGGCTCATTTAATAAAGTATAAATATTCTCCTTTGAAGTAACTGCATTATTAGGCGCAAAAATGTCGAAATAAGTATCGTTAAGAGAATATTTATTAGACGCTATAATCTGATCAGCTAAAGTAATCACCTGAGTCATATCACCCTGATCAAACGATGGTGTTAACCTATTTGCATAAACCCCTCTGTTCAGATACACCTTCATCAGTAATGCTCTCGCAGCATTTTTTGAAGCTTTGTAGGCTGGCACATCATCTGGTAGATCGGCCAATGCTGAATTTAATTCACTTATAACGAAATCTGCAGCCGCAGTACCCTTAAGAGTAGTCGGTAAAATTTTAAAATCATCCAAGTTATCTCTAAAAGGAACCTGATCATAGCCATCCAAAACCCAATATATGCTCAACGCCCTTATAAAACGTGCTTCAGCAGCCTGAAGAGTGTTTGGACTAAATTTTAAAACATTGGACGCAGCAAATTGAGTACTTAATAAACCGGTAAATGCTCCGACTATTTGGCCCTGGTCAGCAGTCCAAGTATGTGCATGTAATGCTCTCCATTGTCCGTTATCATCCCAATCCGGGCCCCTGGTTGGTGCGATGATTTCATCTGATGTATGCTCCTGGGAATGCCACACATCCCCCCATTGAAAGGGTCCATTTAAAGACTGGTATGCGCTTGTAAGAAATTGGTCTGCAGTAAGAGCAGCCCCACTGGTTCCTTGATCTAATTCACTTCTGAACTCTTCATTTAACTTGGTACATGAAAATAGTAACAGCAAAGAGAGTGTACTTATTAAAATTTTTATTTGTTTCATATAGAAGATTAATTTATTTATTGTAAAGAGAAACTTAAGCCTATTTGAATGGTTCTGGCTGATGGATAAGGAATATACTCAATACCCAGCGAAGGAATCCCATCCACACCTCCATCAGTATTAACTTCTGGATCAAAGCCGGTGTATTTTGTAATAACAAATAAATTTTGACCAGTAACAGAAATGTACAAATTACGTATGCTCTTTCCTAAATTTCCAACCCTGTAACCTAAAGATGCATTTGCCATTTTTAAATAATTACCTTTTTCAAGATTACGGGTAGAAGGTGCAGGAGCATTTGATATTGCCTCTTTTTCTCCGCCATTAAATACACTTTTGGCCACATTCCTTGTACCAAGATTGCCTATACCTAATACAGATGCTGCCGTATTATTAAATATGTAATGACCAAACGTACCATTCATGTTAACGGTTGCAGTAAACTTTTTATAAGTCATATCCGTAGAAAGGCCAACGAGGGTTTTAGGATTAGGGCTACCTGAATAAAATAAAGTATTTCCCCCATCAGTATAAATACTTTGACCAGTAGATTTGTCTATGCCTTCAAACCTCCTCAAATACCAAACATTTAAAGGCTGGCCACTTATAACTCTTTGACCTCTTACATTAGAAAAACCCTGTCCTCTCAAATCACCAGTTTCATAAAATCCCGTCAGGCCATTAACAGTATTGCTTAAGAATGAAACATTACCCCCAATATTCCAAGTAAAATCTTTTTTGTTTATTACATTTCCTAAAAGCGAAACCTCAACTCCCTTATTGATTACACTACCATCCAGATTAATCCACACTTTTGTTCCATTGGGAGAAGGCAAAGCAGGTGTAGATTCAAATAATACATTAGTGGTTTTTTTATAGAAATAATCTACTGAACCTGTCAGTCTACTATTCAACAATCCGAAATCAATTCCAAAATTTGTTGTTTTTGAAGATTCCCACCTAAGATCCGGATTACCAAAATTCACTTGATTTATCCCAGTCGATGAAATAGAAAATCTTGGCAAAGATGCTCCTGATGGAAATTCCTGGTTACCTGTAGTGCCATAACTCGCTCTCAATTTTAATGTATTGATATCTTTACTGTCAGCTAAAAAAGATTCTTTAGATACATTCCAAGCTACGCCCACTGATGGAAAATATCCATACTTATTGTTGGTTCCAAACTTTGTAGAACCATCCGCTCTAATGGTACCCGTAATTAAATATTTATCTGATATATTGACGATAGCTCTCGCAAAGAAAGACTGGAGCTCGGATGACGGCGCTCTGAATGAACTAACATTACGGCTTGCCTGTGGCACAGCAAATAACTGATCGTAATATTTTTTACCATTGTTTGCAAAATCCTGCCCACTTAACGAATTACCTAATCTGTCAAAAATTAACCATTCATGACCAATCACGGCATTTAAATTCACTGCCGATACTACTTGTTTATTATAGCTTAAGGTATTAGTTAATTGAGTATTAGTTTGTTCCAGATAAGACATATATCCTAGTCCCCTACCTTCAACACCTTGCAAATTCAACAGTTTGTTTATCTGACCTTTTCTATTACCAACCTGCCTGTTTACACTATACAAAAATTTATACTCAAGATCATTAGTAATCTTATAAGAAGGAGAAATGCTGGCAACAATAGTTGACACTTTTGCTCTGTCTTCATAGTATCTCAGTTGTGCAACAGGATTAATGGTTGTGCCACCAACAACTGTTGGAGAATCAGTACCTGCCTTATAAAGCGGCTGAGTTGGGTTCCATTGCAGTGCCTGCGAAATCAGATTTCCAGTAAATCCTACGAATGCTGAAATAGGAGCTATATTTTCATTGGTTTGTGTCGCGAAAATATTGATGTCCAAACCAAGTTTTTTACTTTCTAAAAATTTAAAGTTAGTGGAAAAATTAGCTGAGTATTTTTGAAAGTCAGAACTTTTAACAATACCGGCCTGATCAAGATATCCCAGCGATAAACGATATCTGCCATTCTCTGTACCACCACCCACTGCTACATTATAATTTTGAGCAGAACCTGTACGGGTAATTGCATCGAAAGCATCTACATTGCTACCAAAATCTCCGGACGTTTGATTATAATCCTTAAGCGCATTACGATACGCATTACCATCTAACACTTTCAATTTTTTAGCAACATTCGATACACTCGTAGAGGTACTTACATCTAAAGTAGGCGCACCTGATTTACCCTTTTTTGTAGATATAAGGATAACACCGTTGGCACCTCTTGATCCAAAAATAGCTGTTGCAGAAGCATCTTTTAAAATCTCTATACTGGCTATGTCATTAGGATTTAAGTAATTCAACGGATTTCCACCGTCACTACCAAATTCTCCACCGCTTCCACCCGGTCTTGCTGAACCACCGGATAAGGGAACTCCATCAACTACGAATAATGGTTGATTGCCGGAGCGTATTGAAGAAGAACCCCGAATCCTCACTGTAGTAGAACCTCCCGGTTGGCCGGTATTGTTTATTACCAGAACACCAGCCGCCTTACCTTGAATCAATTGGTCAGGAGCTGTATAGGTTCCTTTATTAAAGTCTTTTGATTGAACTGAGGCCACAGCGCCGGTTAAATCCTTTTTTCTGGCGGTACCATATCCTACTACTACCACGTCAGAAAGAGATTGGGAGGAAGATATCATTGTAACATTAACTGCAGATTGGCTCCCAATATTTACAGTTTGAGTTTCCGAGCCTACATAGCTTACCCGGAGTTGTTTGGCTGTGGGAGAAACATTGAGTGTAAAATTGCCGCTGGCATCGGTTCTCACCCCACTCTTTTGGCCAACTACAACTACGCTGGCATCGGATAAAGGTGCGCCTGAAGAATCAGTAACCTGGCCGGTAATAGTGCGTTGCTGGGCAAATGATTGTAGAAATGTAAATAGCATTAGAACAATGCTAAGTATTAGTTTTTGTCTCATGTAGCGAATCGTTTTGATGAAGGACAGTTATTAAATAAAATGTAATTTACACACATTGAGTAATATCATAAGATTTTTTTAACAAAATTTGAAAAAAATTAATATATGATAAGACTTCAGAATTTCAAGAGACCTTTTATTTTAAAAAAGCTGCTTTAATAAAAACATTTTAAATGGATTCACAATTTAGCCAGGCCCTTGTTCAATTTAAAAATCATGTAGGGCTAAAATTTCAACTTTACAATTCACTTTTTACCTCTCTTCCCTTTCACCGTATAGAAAGAACAGGTATTCTTTTATCTCTCTTTCAAACTGTTTGTGAAGATGGCTATAAAAAGAAACTTAGTCCATCTGAAATCATAGACCTTTTCTTTTCAAAACATACTTCTTTAAATTCTGTACAGGAAAAAAGCGACGTGCTTTTTCGGTTTATTCAGTACGTAGAAAGGCAGGTGGTTTTATTTGATGCCCTTGAAGATGCAGGCTTTAGCCTTGTAAATGACATTAGTGGCGTTGGTACTTTAAAACAACTATCGTCAGAAGTGATAAGCCAAAGTAAAGAAGAACAACTTGCAGAAAAACTTAAAGATTTTGAGATAAGACTTGTACTAACAGCTCACCCTACACAATTTTACCCTGGTTCCGTATTAGGTATTATTAATGATCTTTCCAAGGCTTTGATGAGCAATAATACCAGCCAGATAAATATGTATTTGCAGCAATTAGGCAAAACGCCCTTCTTTAATAAGGCAAAACCTACACCTTATGATGAAGCCGTAAGTTTAATATGGTACCTGGAAAATGTGTTTTATCACGCCGGCGGCAAAATTCTTTCGGAGCTAAAAAGCTTTTTCAGAGATGCAGTTAATAACGATAATCCTATAATAACAATGGGTTTTTGGCCCGGAGGCGACAGGGATGGTAATCCAAATGTAACTGCTGATACAACTATCCAGGTGGCTGAAGCTTTACGTGGTTCGATAATTAAGTGTTATTATATTGATGTGAGGAAGCTTAAAAGGCGTCTAACATTTAAAGGCATTGATGTTATTCTGCAAACACTTGAAAAGGAGCTTTATAAAAATTTATTTACACCCGGCGAAAAAACTGACCTGAGCAAAGAATTTATACTAAAAACGTTGTATGCTATCAGGCACATATTAATATATGATCATAACGGATTATTTCTTGGATTACTTGATGATCTTATAAACAAGGTACACATCTATGGGTTGCATTTTGCGGCTTTAGATGTTCGCCAGGAAAGCTCAGTCCATACTAATGTAGTTGCGGCTGTTAATGAGAAATATAAAATTCTGCCAGACAATTTTACATCTTTAAGTGAGGTAGATAAGATAAACTGCTTGTTACAACTTAAACAAAATATTAATGCTGATGATTTTTCAGAACCCATAATAAAGGATACGCTTCAGTCAATGAATGCTATAAGAACCATTCAAAAAACTAATGGTACCGCAGGTTGCAGCAGATACATTATCAGCCAGACTAACAGTGCGATTAATATTGCCGAAGTAATTGGTTTATTTATGTTGTGTGGCTGGGAGAAGGATGAACTTGAAATAGATGTTGTACCCTTGTTTGAAACTGTTGAAGATATGAAGCAAGGTGCTTCAATTATGAAAACACTGTATTCAAACAAAAACTATATGGCTCATTTAGCAAAAAGAAACAACAGGCAAACCATCATGCTTGGTTTTTCTGATGGCACAAAAGATGGCGGCTACCTAATGGCAAACTGGGGCATATATAAAGCCAAAGAAGAGCTAACCACCATATCGAATGAATATGGAATTGTAGTAGTTTTTTTTGATGGGCGTGGCGGACCTCCTGCAAGAGGTGGAGGTAAGACGCATAAGTTTTATGCATCCATGGGCAGAAATATTGCCAATAAGCAAATACAACTCACCATCCAGGGGCAAACCGTAAGTTCAAACTTTGGCACCATAGATAGTGCTAAATACAATATTGAACAGTTGCTTAACGCCGGTATTTCAAACGAATTGTTTTCAACTAAAGAGATAACATTAACTGAACAGGAAGATCGAACGCTTTCTGAGCTTTCAGAAATTAGTTTTAAGGCCTATCAAAATCTAAAAAATAATCCTGACTTTTTAGATTATCTATTGCATATAAGCCCTCTGAATTTTTATAGTGAAACTAATATTGGAAGCCGGCCGGCAAAAAGAGGAACATCAAAACTTAATTTAAAGGACTTAAGAGCTATCCCATTTGTAGGTGCATGGAGCCAGTTAAAACAAAACGTTACAGGTTATTATGGCGTTGGTTACGCCTTAAAAGAATTTGACACAATGGGAAGGCTTGGCGAGGTTAAAAGTCTATATAAGAATTCCGTATTTTTTAAAACGCTGATAGATAACTGCGAGATGGCTATGAAAAAATGTTTCTTCCCATTAACTGAAAGCCTTGCAGATCATCCGAAATATGGTGAATTCTGGAGAAACATATTTGATGAATTTGAACTAACGCAGAAATACATTTTTCAGCTTACCGGAAGCAATGAACTAATGGCAGATTATCCTGTAGAACAGCTGTCAATAGCAATGAGAGAGAGGATTGTATTACCATTATTAACTATTCAACAGTATGCAATAGCCCAAATAAGAGAGTTAGAGATGGAAGTGTCCCAAAATCACATTACTGAAACCTTTAAAAAGCTGGTGATAAGGTGCTCCTTCGGAATAATTAATGCCGGCAGAAACTCTGCATAAAATCTTACTTAAATAACGAAGCCCTTTATAGAAATGAAGGGCTTGTTAACGATTGCTTGCTTATGAAGAGAAAGGTTTATAAATTTATTCCGTCATCTTTTTTAAAAGTGATAAGTTGCTGCAAGAAGCCCTGTTACAGTGCTTTTAGTTAAAGCTCCATCATTCTTTTCAAACACTTCATTTTTTCCGGCATCAAGGCGTAATTCAGGAATAATGGTGAGGTTGCCGATTTTAAAATTAGGCGAAAGCGTTAGATCAAAAATATTGGTCGGAGGAGCTAATACAACTGCTTTTTCATTATGAAAATATTCACCCCTTAAAGTAATGCCGAAAGCACTTGTTGGATCAAGATTTAAATAAACTGCTGAACCCCACCAACTATTTCCATCTCCACCATTAGGTTTTACAGTTTGCACCGTTCCGTTATACCCGATGCTAAATTTATCTGTAACGGCTCCAGTAACAACTAAATCAAATTGGTTGCTGCTATATGCACCGCCAAATGATCCGGCATAATTAAGATATGCTTTAATTTTATCGTTAGTAGAACTTGTGCTAAACTGGCCAAGCGCATATTTTCTTGAACCGGCTTCAGCTACAACGTCTGTTGTATTGGCTACACCCAACATTAAAGCGCTTTTTCCACCTAGTCCTATATCAGCTTTTAAACCGGTATGAGAAAACGGGCCATATGAAAACATATAATCCATGCTATAATTCCTGTTTAAATACGCATCAACTAATTCATAACCTACATGCGTAGCCCATTTACCCATCGTTACTTTAAACTTGTCGCTAACTACATAGCTTAAATAAGCCTGCTTTACCGCGAACAATGTTGAGTGCGATGGATCGCCATATGAGAATTCTTCAGCTCTTGTACCAAAGCCTAAATCAATAGTAACACTGGCTTTACCAATGCTGTGATCTGCTTTAATACTCGCCACGCCAAGCTGAAAAGTGTTTTGGGAATTAGTGAAACTTGTATAATTATTTGTTGCACCGGATTTTGGATTGGCAAAATTATACCTGTAATAAACATCAACAGATCCGGTGATAGTTGGCCATGTTTTAATTTCAGGTGCTGATGTATCAGTCGCTATTTCTGTTATTGTTGTTGCAGTCACCGTCGTATCCGTGACAGTTTGTGCAGAAGTAATAGTAACAAGTACATACAAAGATGTACCTGTTGTTAAAAATTTTCTTAACATTGTTTTGTTTTTTATGATTTAAAATAAAAAGGTATGGCTGATGAGCTATTATCAGTAGTTCATCGTTTCAGCTATACCTTTTTCTTCTGCGGTTAAAGCGCCATTGCTGTTCTTAACCAAAAGCGTTCCCTGTAAATATTTTTCGTTATGTTGAGAAGCGTCAAGACCCAGTTCTTCATCTTCGCTGCTAACTCTTATAGGCATAATAAGATTGATGAATTTGAATATGAGCCATGATACTACAAAGCTATATGACACTACAATTGCCAACCCTTTTAATTGTGTAAAGAAAAAGTCAGGGTTACCATAAAAAAGGCCATCATTACCAGCGCCATTTACAGTTTTGGTGGCAAAAATCCCAGTCATGATCATACCTACTATACCGCCAACGCCGTGACAAGGAAATACATCCAAAGTATCATCAAGTATAGATTTAGACTTATAGTATACCGCAACATTTGAAATGATTGCAGCTACAGCACCTATAAAAATACTTTGAGGTATAGCAACAAAACCTGCAGCAGGTGTAATGGCAACCAGGCCAACTACTGCACCGATACAAAACCCAAGTACAGATGGCTTTTTGCCTTTAAGTACATCAAAAAACATCCATGAAAGACCTGCGGCAGCTGCGGCAGTATTGGTTGTAGCAAACGCTGAAACCGCTAAAGCATTTGAACCTAAAGCCGAGCCTGCATTAAAGCCGAACCAGCCAAACCATAGTAAACCAGTACCTATTAATACATAAGGAATGTTTGCAGGTGGAATTTCTTTATGATCAATATGAACCTGCCTGCGTTTTAAAACCAAGGCGCCGGCAAGAGCAGCCATACCAGCTGAGATATGTACAACAGTTCCGCCGGCAAAATCAAGAACTCCCATTTTAAAAAGAAAGCCTTCAGGGCTCCATGTCCAATGGGCTAAAGGTGCATATACTAAAAGACTAAATAATACGATAAATAAAGTATATGATGCAAAACGAATTCTCTCAGCAACTGCACCAACAACAAGGCTCGGCGTAATAACGGCAAACATCAGTTGGAAGAGTGCAAAAAGCGTAATAGGAATTGTTGGAGCAAGACTCCACGGCGCACCGGATGCCATTCCCTTAAAAAATAAATGTGTGGTAGGATTGCCTATAAATCCCCCGATGGTTTCCCCAAAACACAAACTATAGCCTACAGTTACCCAAAGTATGCTTACAATACCGGTAGCTACAAAGCTTTTCATCATTGTAGACAGTACATTTTTACGGTGAACCATTCCACCATAAAAGAAAGCAAGTCCGGGTGTCATTAGAAACACTAAAGCTGTTGCAACAATTATCCATGCAATGTCTGATGTGCTATATTTACCGTCATCATTAAAAGCTGCAAGGCTTGGTACAA
>JANLXV010000632.1:0-5015 GCA_031365305.1 Chitinophagaceae bacterium | reverse complement strand
CGAAATCGGTAGACTTGTACATTCTGCCCCGGGTAGTACCAAACCAGACGGTGTTTTTGACTACAGCATACCCGCTTGCGAAACTATACTCGTTGGAAAGTGTTGGCGGCAGATCTGCTTGTGGTACTCGTTTCCATTTTTTACCTTTATTGTTGGTGGTATATACTTCAAAGTATCCTCCGTTTGGATCACCCATTGCGATACCGTGATTCTTATCTTTAAAGTAAACAAAGTCGGGAAAGGAATTTTCATCAAAGATCTCTGTCGGGCTTGATTTCTCCCAGGTAACGCCACCATCGATGGTATGAAACAACCCTCCACCTCCCGTAGAACGTTTGTTCATCGCCACCCACGCTTCGTTTTCATCTATGGCGCTGATGTTCGAAAACTCCAGTGTTTGATCATTTCCCAATTTGCCCGGTATCCAGGTTGCGCCGCCATTTGTTGTCCGGGTGAAGTCTTGAATGAACCGGCCACAGCCTAAACCACACTTGATATCAAAAGAAACCGCCCAGGCTGTGTTTTTATTTGGAATTGACATTTCATAAAAGCCAAGTGTGTCGTTAGTGAAGCCGGCATTTTGCTGTACCCATTGTGCCTTGGCCGTCCAGATCATAAAGATTGCTGCTGCAGATAATAGAAGTTTTTTCATAATATTTTGTTTTTAGTTGCTGCAAACTATTACAATATGATGTCGTCTTTTTTAGAAAAGGACAAACAGAAACTTTACTGTACAAACAACTTTTTTCGCGGATAAACAGAAGCATCTGAAAAGGATGAAATGGGATTTTCAAGGACATATTGATGTATACTTCAAAAACATTACCGGCTATATTTGAGCCAGTGAAAGTTCATGGCAACGGTTTAATTAATAAAGGGAAACTAAAAACACTACTCCTTTATAAGCGATGGCCATGGCATGTCGTCTTCTGGGTGGGATATGCCATATTCCGGCTCTGGTTATACTACGTTACGGTAAAATATTACCAGCCTATTTACCTGCAATACATGTTGCTCTCAGAGATCATGTTTGTTGCCATAACCTATTTTACACTATGGTTATACCGGCGCTTATTTGCCAAAGAAAAATACCTGCTCTATTTTATAATTGGCACCGGTAGCTGGATACTTTACCTGTGCGGACGAACCATTTTCCAGTTTTATTATTTGCAAAACGTAGCCGGTTTTAAGGGCAATAGCTTTACAGATATTTTTCTTACCAACATAACGGTTGTGATGGTGTACTTTGTATTCATTACAACCTGCAAATATTTTAAAGATGGCTACATCAAACAACAATTTGAAGCTGCAAAAAAAGAAGAACAATTAATGGCTGAGGTTAATAACTTGAAATCCCAGATCGCTCCTCATTTCTTATTTAACACCCTTAATAATTTATATGGCCTTGCAGTAGATAAATCAGACAGGTTACCAAATTTGATGTTGCAACTCTCCCATTTACTTAGACATTCCCTGTACGAAACACAAAAACCTTTGGTATCTATAAGTGATGACATCAATGTATTAAAAAGCTATATTAAACTTGAAAGCATACGGCTTGAAGATGATCTAAAATTAGAGTTCGATAACAACGTGCCTGAAGAGTCGCCATACACGATCGCTCCGTTAATACTAATCGTATTTATGGAGAATGCCTTTAAACATGCAAAATTTGTTCAGTCGGCAGCCATAACTATTTACATTAAAACAATCTTTGAAAATGATTGGTTTACCCTTACCATAAAAAATAATTATAATAAAGGAATAAAAAGCTCACACAATGGCATTGGTTTAACCAATGTAAAACGACGGCTGGAAGTGCTTTACCCGAACCAGCAACACCGGTTAACCATTAAACGGGATGATGTATTTTATACCGTTACTTTAAAATTGAAATTGGCAAAAACAGTATAAACATTTTGTAAAAATGGAGCCTGAAAAATACAATTGCTTAGTCGTGGATGATGAACCTATTGCCCGTAAGATCATCATAAATTATATAGCGCAAATGCCATTATTACAACTGGCTGGGGAAAGCATAAATGCATTGACGGCCATTGATTATTTAAGAACGCATAATACAGTTGATGTGATTTTTTTAGATATCAATATGCCGAATCTTTCCGGGTTACAATTGTTGAAAATAATAAAGCCTCAACAACCTGTTATTTTTACTACGGCCTATGCAGAGCATGCCGTTGAGAGTTACGAATTGAATGCGGTTGACTATTTGCTTAAACCTTTTTCGTTTGAACGGTTTACAAAAGCTGTGTATAAAGCCATCGGTGTAATTACGGGCTCAGCCAAAAGCTCCAATGACATTATGCCTGAAAAAAATCAGGTTATTTTTATTAAATCTGATGGCAAAAATTATCCTGTTTTTTTAGATGATATTTTGTATTGCGAGGCCATGAAAAATTACACCAAAGTGATATTAAAGAATGAACAGAAATTAATGCCGCTTATTCCGCTGTCAAAATTCGAAACGCTGTTGTTTGAAGCCGGTGGACAGTTCCTGCAAATACATCGCTCTTTCCTAATATCAAAAAAACATATTACTACCATTACGCCAAATGCTGTTTCTATTGATAAATTTGAAATACCTATCGGCGTTCAATTTAAAGAAAGGTTTTTTAAAATAATAGGCATGAAAATATAGGTATAGACCTTTCGGATTGCAATGAATTTTTTCTTCCATCCTTTGTATGTGAAAAGCTCGTCACCAAGCTTGGAAATTAAACTTCTTCCTCCAGCTTCTTCAATAATGACTCAATATTATTCATACAAACACACTTCAAAAAGACCTGGCAGCAACATTTAAACGCTGCCTTTTTGTAACAAGCCCATTGATGTAACTCGAAATAATCTGAACTAATTCTCCAAGAGTTGTTGAAGAAGTAAAAAAGGCGTCATTCCCTCGTAACCCCGGAGAGACTCGAACTCTCGGCCCGCTGGTTAAGAGTCAGCTGCGCTACCAACTGAGCTACGGAGTCTGGTCATGCAATTTTCTCCGTCGTTGGTGTTATGTGTGGAAGCTTAAGGCTGGCTTCACCAACAACAGAATTAATCTTACCAATGCGTAATAAAACCAAAGTCATCTAAGCCGGTTTCATAAATTTTGCTGAAGAATAATTGTATTGTTCCGGATAAGTTTTTGACTCAGGCACGGACACTTGCGCTAACTATGTGGAAAATAGAAACCAAAATGCTCACATTTTTCCGGTGATAAGTGGCTTTACAAGATTATATCATCAAGCCAACGGAAGCGTAAACCAAAAAGTACTGCCCTTTCCCAACTGGCTATCTACCCCAATTTCACCATTGTGTTTTTTAATAATTTCTGAAGAAATGTAAAGGCCTAATCCTAAGCCTGAATATTGAATGCCACTGGTATCCACCCTATAATACCTGTCAAACAAATGCGGGATCTTTTCAGGCAATATGCCCGGGCCTTTATCTGTCACAGACACTTTCACCATGGTATTCATTCGTTCAATTAAAACTATTATTTCTTTTGAGGAGGGGGCGTATTTTATTGCATTGTTTACAAAATTGACAAGTACCTGGTCAATCTTTTCTGCATCTGCATAAACTTCTACGTCCACGTCGCCTTTAGTTAGTATAGAGTATATACCTTCATTCCTAACGTGGTGGCAGCAATCTTCAATAACTTCAGACAGAATAAAAGTTGACTTATTTAAATGAAGCTGTCCCCCGTTTACTTTACTGGCGTTAAGCAAATCTTCAATAAGAATATTTACTCTTTCCAGGCTTTTATTAGATTGTTCTATAAGGGGCGCTAATATTTTAAAAGCAGGGTTATCTTTCACACGATACAGCAACTGGAGGGAAGCTTTAAGACTTGTGACAGGGGTTTTAAGTTCATGGCTTGCAATACTTATAAAATCATCCTTCTGTGCCTGTAATTCTTTTAAGTCATTTACATCTGTAGCCGTGCCGATCCAGAGTTCTACATTGCCTTTCTCATTTTTTATGGGGATCAACCTGTTCAGATGCCACCTATATACACCGTCAGCCCGCTTATAGCGACTCTCGAATTCAGCAGCCGCTCCATCTAATTTGATTGCATTATATTTCTCAATGATAACTGCTACATCTTCCGGGTGAACAACATGCTGCCAGCCCAATTTTACCAGGTCTGGAATTTGGAGGCCAGTGAAAGTTATCCATTGCGGATTTAAATACTCTGCTTCACCATGGCTATTCATGATCAGGATCATTTGCGGAGTAGCCTCGGCGAGCAAACGAAAACGACTTTCACTTTCTCTCAGGTCAGCAGTTACTTTCCTGTCAGATGTCATATCAAAAAAAGAGGATACAACGCCGGTTATCTCATTTGTATCCTTATCCATCAAAGGCTGAGAGTTTACCTGCAGCCAGGCTATGTTGCCATCAGGTTTTGTTATGCCCATCACACGGTTTTCCTGCGGAAGCTTTGTTCTTAAAGCAACCATTGGCGGATGCTCTTCGCCTGGCATTGCTGTGCCATCTTCATACACGGCATTCCAAATTGTATCAAGAGAAGTACGACCATGCAATTGATCCATAGACATGCCTAACATCAGTGCTGCGCTATTGTTAGCAATCTGCAATACACCTTTAGCATCCTGGATGATAATACCTTCATGTAAAGCGGCTAACACGGTTTCAAATCTAAGCGCCGACGAACTGCTGTCAGCAATTTGTTGCTTTATTTTTTTATCCAGTTCGGCATTGGACCTTAGTAAACTGTAGTATTCATCCAACTTAATATGTTCTGCTGAACCCTGGTTTTTTTCGGGAGATGAATCACCGACTTTACTTTCTACCGCAGATAATAATGCTACAAGTTTGTCTGCTATGTCTTCAATATCAGAGAGACCATTTTTAGCTTCAACCGTTTTACCGGCTTTATGAAGGTTTATTAGCGTTGTTGCTAATTCATGAATCTCAGTATGTATCTTTTCAAGTTCAAGCATTTCTGGTAAGTGACCGTAAGCTTTTAAAGCGTAGCC
>JANLXV010000618.1:0-1639 GCA_031365305.1 Chitinophagaceae bacterium | reverse complement strand
CTTGAGTTGAATTAAACAAATTTTTTCACTAAAAAACAAACATAATGGAAGCAACTATTAAAACGAAAGAAAGCACAACACTAACAGGTCTTGAGCGCCAAAAAGCGTACTTGAAAGAAGTGGAAGAATCTGGAAATAATAACGGATCATTTTTTATTACTGACAAAGTAATGGAAAGCATGAGACATAGTGGCTATCGTGATATTCGGAAAGCTATCAATGATTTGATTGATAATGGAGAGCAGGCGGGGGCTAAAAAGATAGCAGTAGTAACGACCACTGCTAAGGAAGAGCAAAAAAATGCCAGAGAAAAAATTTCAGATATTGCTGTGATTGATGATGGTCATGGCATGTTGCCTAAAATGCTTTTACAAGCAGTTAAATGGGGTGGTACAGATAGATACGGTCAGAGAGATGGATTGGGTAGATTTGGATTTGGGTTACCTACAGCAGCCATTAGTGTAACACGTACATATGAAGTGTATTCAAAAGTTAAAGGGGGTGAGTGGCATAAAGTGAAAGTTGATCTGACAGAAATTGCAAATAAAGCGATGACCACTGGAGGTAATATTTCATTTGCCCCAAATTATGAGAAAACACAATTGCCGGATTTTATAAAGGCATTTATTAAACAACAATGGAAAAAGAATGATTTGGAACAGGGCACAGTAGTTTTTTTAATGAAGGCAGATCGCATCCGAAGTTTCGCATTGCCACAAGCATTTCAAACTAAAATGATGCAAAGTATTGGAATAACTTATCGCCATTTCATGCCTGAAATTAGTTTCTTAGTAAATGATAAAAAGGTTGAAATGATTGATCCACTTTTTCTGAATCCTAATTGTATAGGATACGATGCCGGTAATGGACTTCTTGCTGAAGGTCTTGATGAATTAATAATTCGTGTGAAAAATAAATTATCAAACCGTGCAAACATTGAAGGAGACATAAAGTTCAGATTTTCTTTTATGCACCCAAAGTTTCAACAAAGCAAAGATGGCAAAGAAATTCCTAATCGAATGAATACTATGATTGAAAACAATGGATATTTTGTCGTTTGCAGAGGAGGTAGACAGATTGATGTTGTACGGGATACGAATTACCAAAGTCCGGGCGATAATACAACGATAGTTAATTATGATAAAAACTGGGTTATTGAACTTGAATTTGATCCAATCTTGGATGAATTATTTGGTATAACTACCAATAAGCAACAGGTTGAAATTGATAGTTATTTATGGGATATTTTCAAAGAAAATGGTTTACCTGCGATGGTGTCGGGGTTAAGAAAAAAATTCCAGGATTTAAGAAAGGTTGAGCAAGTAATAGAAGAAGTTAAAGAAGAGACTGATCGGGAATCCGAAGTAATTATGAGAGACGCTGAAAAATTTGATAAGCTCGAACTACCAAAGGAAAAGAAAGAAAAGGCTGAGGAAAAATTAAGGAATGAGGCGGAAAATATTGCAGATGAGAAGAACGAAGACGTTGAAGAAGTAGTTGAAAGATTAGAAAATGAAGCTGAAAAGAAAAAATTTAAAATTGAATTTACGGACCGTCCTGGTGCACCATTTTATGATGTTGAACAGTGGGGTCTTCAAACTCGTATCAAACTTAATACAGGTCATAGGTTTTATTCTGA
>JANLXV010000215.1:0-3447 GCA_031365305.1 Chitinophagaceae bacterium | reverse complement strand
AACCTGCCCCGTACTGCAGACTTCGGATCAGCATTTACAGAGAAATCATATTGTGTTTCACCCTCAAGTTTTACCGGTGTTTTGGTATTGGTGAAGCTATCAAGCAGTAAAGCATTCATACCCGGCTTTTCAAGATTCTTTGCTATAAACTTAAACTGGTAACTGGTTGGCTTCATTGCTCTCATGCGGTAGAATATTGTATCCTCAGCGCTGATGCTTTGCCTTTTTTCTACAGCAAAAGATCTGTTCAACCTGGTGATACCAAATCCTTCTGAGAAGTTAGCCATTTTAGGCGCATCCATGGCATCTATATCTGTATTATAGTCATCGTTATACATTATCAAGTTGCCATCTGCAATATTTTTTGTACCATTCGGTGCAACAGAATACAACTCAGCTTTTAATTCATCATCGGGGTTTCTGACAGGGCTGAATACGTTGGCTGTACTGTCTGCACCGGTCTTTACATTCTCATTGAAAATATAATTATCGGTAGTTTGAGCCAGCACAAAGAAAGCCTGACCTGATCTTATATTATCCATGTATCCGCTGGAATAACTTCCAATACCAGGCGTAACCCTGTATCTGCCTGTACTCGCTTCCAGGTTTACAGTTTGGAAAGCCCCACCCCAATACGGGTTAAGTGAAGGATCCCATACATAAAAGGTTTGCTTGTTAAGTACACTGGCGTTTCCTACGTTTTTATATTCTATAGAAGACGGATATGGATTACCTACAAGATTAAAACCTGTGCCGCCCGGTGTAAATATTTGACGGCCGGTTTTTATTTTTCCTGTGATCCGCAATGTAGTTGCACTTGGCGGAGCAGTAAGTAATAAATTTAAATTTGTTGACCTGTTTCCTCTTACAAACAGCATCCACCCTTCGAGTGAATTTATTTTGGTTGAAGCAGTATTATTGACGCCAAACCAATCGTTCGCTGCTTTATCGTAAGTTCTCAATGACCAGTTTAATAATGGGTGAAGATCAAGGCCCGTTGCCGGTCCAGGGCTTGGGCCTGTAATATGCGTGCCATAACCGGGACGAATGTTAGCAAACATATCGCCTGCACTGTTAACAGCACCTTCCTGCCATGCCTGGTTGATGGTTTCTGTACTTGCCTGCGTAATTGGTGCAGACAATAAACGCCAGCCTCTCAGCGTAGGTATAAATCTTTCAATATGTACATTACCTGTTATGAAGCTTTGTGCTGCGCCGCCGGCAGTAACCGGTATGGGTGCTACCCGTGCCGTACGGTTTGCTGTTGATTTTAAAGTAAGGAAGTTATTAGTACCAAAAGTGAAGCTTGCTGTTGGAACAGATAAGACACCGGTAACAGTATCCTCTCCCAATTGCGTAACATTATTGTTGATGATCAGGTTGAGTATGGTGTTTTTAGTGAATGCCTGGTTAGGTATTGTTTGACCTCCGGGAAACTCGGCCCCATTTAATTCTACGGTTCCCTGTGTTACATCAAACACGCCCGCAGGATCGCGGAAAATCCCTTTTTTAATTTGAAGATGTCCTATACTATTTATAGTTAATGATGCTGTGGGCAGCACACGAATGTTATTCACGGTATCAACCATATCACTTAATATACATTGCTGTCCTAATGCAGTTATGATTACGTCCTCACAATTTAAAGTAGGTAATTGATTAGCACTCCAGTTTGATGCATCACTCCATTTTGTATTGTTGGTTCCTTTCCAGATGTTCAATATATTGAAAAGCGCTGATGGAGAATTTGAAGGACAACCAGCGTTTGAAGCCTGCAGCCGGTATCGATGGCCATCTAAAGTAAGATTACTTAAAATATTACTTACGGTTAAAGTAAGAGAGGCCGACGCAGCACCGGAATATATTCCTCCATTTGTGATGTTTGAATAGGTTGTGCCACCATCAATACTTTCCTGCCATTGCAGGGCAGTTGAGCCGCTTGCAGCAGCAGTAAACACTGCTGTAGAGCTTTCAGGACAAAAAACACGATTGCCAGGATTAGAACTGAAGGTAGGATAGCCATTAACTGTAACAGGCACATCGACATATCCTCCCGGGCAACCACCTACATTAGAAGTAAGCCTGTAAAGTATAATGCCGGTTACTGTCGGTTGTACACGCAGTGTGTCTTTGGTGGGATCGGTGAGAATATTTTACACACCTGTCCACGAGTAGCTTATAGGCAATGCGGCAGCCGGTGTACTTAAATTGTCAAGCGCCCAAACACTGGTTGTATTCTTACTGTAAAAATGAAACCGGAAACGCAGGTTGGATAAGCCGATATAGTTTGACAGATTGAGTGTTGTTGATGCAAAACCATTGTGAGGTCCTAAATCTGCAAGGCCAATATATTTGGCAAGATTAGGTGCAACGCCATAAGTAGCTCCTCCATTTGTAGACATTTCAATAACCGCAGAATCTCCTATTTCTAAGTGATAAGACTGGATGAAAGTTATTTGAGCAGCTGTCTGACCAATTAAACTAAATATTGGTGATTCTAATGAGGTGTTATAAATACCATGAGTGATAGCAAATTTGCCTTGCCCTGAATTATAATCCAAATATTTCGCACCATTGCTTTCTCTCCAATAGGTGGGATTTCCATTATCGCCGCCTGCGTTCAAAGCATTACCATCTACAGTATTTCCATTACGTACTGTCCAGGTTTTATCATCAGAGGCGCCATTATTAAAGCCACCATCCTGGGCAGCTATGCCAATTGGCGGGTATCCTGTTGATGATGATAATAAAGAGGTTTGGCCTAAACATATTGAAGATGGTGTAGCTAATGGATTAGTTGGCGCAAGAGCTGGTATAACGCTTGCCACGCCAAGGGTAGAATATGTAATACTGCATGCCCCGCTTTGTATTACGGCCCTATAGATAGTGGTTTGAGAAAGATTGTTATAGGTGTAGGATGCAGATGTAACTGCAATTGTGTTCCAGCTCACTCCGCCATTTGTTGAACTTTCCCATCTTACTACAGCACCAGTATGTCCTGTAACATTAAAGGTGCCGGTGTTTGAGTT
The DNA here is from genome assembly GCA_031365305.1 of Chitinophagaceae bacterium. GTDB lineage: Bacteria > Bacteroidota > Bacteroidia > Chitinophagales > Chitinophagaceae > Ginsengibacter. Next base: position 418 of record JANLXV010000215.1, on the reverse strand, counting down.
AGGGCAGGCATTTATAACATTCGGGGCAATTGTTCCTCCAACTGAAATAGCATCAATAGTAATAGAATGTGTAACATTCACAACAGGACAGTTGCCTGATGCAGTTATAGCATAATTAATAACATAAGTACCAGCATTACTACTTGAAGGGGTAATGGTACCGGAGGTGCTATTAATGGTCAGTCCTGAAGGTGAAGCAGTAAATGTGCCGCCTGTATATGCGCCTGTACCTGTTACGGTAACTGTATGTGTGGCAACATCTGATTTACAAAAACTTGTAGCGCCATAGTTTAATATTGCTGTAGGCAATAAGGTTATCGTTAGTGATTTTGAAGAAGACGCATTGCCGCATGGAGAATTGCCTGTGGCCGTCAGGGTTAAAGAAATAATACCTGATTCACCACTACCAGGGGTATAA
>JANLXV010000562.1:0-9291 GCA_031365305.1 Chitinophagaceae bacterium | reverse complement strand
AGTTGTGCTATAAATAGTAAAAGCAAGAAAGGTAAAACCTAATTTCATAACTCCTGTTTTTCAAATCTACGAATATGTTCGTAAAACTAAAACTAATCATGAAAATTAGTTTTTGAGAATAATGTGCGGGCTGATCATGCCATCATCTCTTCTGCATTCAACTCTTTATTAATATACACGCCGGCCTTAGCACCCTCGGCAGCAGCAACTACAACAAAATGCATATCCCGGGCCGCATCACCGGCAACATATAAGCCCGGTATATTGGTTTGCTGAGACCGGTTGGTTTTGGCTACATTTTTTTTATCAACATAACAACCAAGATTTTCTACCAGGTCGCACTGCACCTCGTAACCGATGGAAAAAAATAAGGCATCGCATTTATTTGTTGTACCATCTTTAAATTCTACAGACTTAATGTAACCGTTGTTGCCGTTAAGCGCTTTTATTTTGCCATGATGAACAGCAATTCCATTTGCCTGCAACATGGCTTCTTTATCTGAGCGCAGGAACTTTTTGTTATTGGTATAAAAGGTGATTTTTTTTGACCAGGTGGTTAATATCAAAGCCAGATCAATGCCATTTTTTGATTCAGCATATACGCCTATGCGTTTATGTCTTACTTCCCAGCCGTCGCAATAAGGGCAGTGATGCATGGATTTACCATATAGTTCTGCAGCACCTGTAAACTTTGGTATTTTATCAGTGAGACCTGTAGCAAGTATGAGTTTTTTAGAATGGTATTTTTTATTGTTCTTATCAATTACTTCAAATGTATCGCCGGTCTTTCTTGCCTTACTAATTTCTGTGCTGCGCTGAATCACGCCGTATTTTTTTGCTTCGGCCCGTGACATTTCTAAAAATTTATCAGGCCTTATGTCATCTCTTGTAAGATAATTATGCATGCCGTGGCTATACCGGTTACGTTGTTTACCTGAATCGAACAATAATACTTTACGAAGACACCTGCCCAGCACAACAGCGGCATTCAACCCTGCAGGACCACCTCCTATAATTATTACATCATAAATCATACACTTTCTCTTAGCGCAAACTTAAGATGGTTATTAAGATATTAAGTGATTAAGATATTATATGATTAAAGTCATGAAGTCATTGGTCATTAGGTCATTGGTCATAAAGTCAAAATAAAATTCAGTTTTTCATTTTTCATTTTACATTATTCCTTCTCCATTGTTTCTTACTTTTAAAAACTAAAATGTAATAATGAGATTAGCCAGTATTTTTTTAGCCTTGTTTTTTACACTAAAAATCTTCGGTCAAATCCCTGCTTCAGGTGGAAAGATAAGACCGGCGCAGGCTAACATTGATGTGAAACATTATAAAATAAGCATAGACCTTGATGTTGACAAGCGTACAATAAAAGGAAGCACAGTTATCACATTTGATGTTCTTCAGCCAGCTAACACGTTGGAATTTGACCTGGTTGATTCTTTTAAAATAACAGCAGTAGCGTTAAACGGCAAGGCACAGGCTTATGATTTTAAAAATAACCTGATTACAATTAATACCTTAAATACTTTACCCGCCGCGAAAGCTGAGATTAAAATAGATTACAACGGCAAGCCGCATGAAGCCATTAAGCCACCCTGGGATGACGGCTTTACGTTTGTAAAAGATTCAGCAGGCAATCCATGGATTGCTGTTACCGCAGAAGCATCAGGTGGCAAACTTTTTTTTCCTTGTAAAGATCATCCTTCAGACGAACCCGATAATGGCGCTGAAATGCTGATCACGGTGCCTAAAGGCCTGGTAGTTGCCGGCCCGGGCCTCTTAAAAAGAGTGGAATCAAAAGGTAATAAGTCAACCTATGATTGGGTAACCACTTATCCTATAAATAATTACAGCCTGGTATTTAATGTGGCAAAATATAAAGTGCTTACCAGAACATATACCTCTATTTCAGGTGCCAAAGTACCTATGCAGTATTATGTGCTTGAACAGAATGCTGCGAAAGGAGAGCATCTTCTTGATTTATTAGCCCAAACCGTTGCTATCAGGGAAAAATATTTTGGCGAATATCCGTGGGTAAAAGAAAAAATTGGTATTGCTGAAACGCCGCATCTTGGTATGGAACATCAAACCATGAATGCTTATGGTAACCAGTACAGGTATAGAAAAGTAGGTAACCAGGATTTTGACTGGCTGCTAAATCATGAGTTTGGTCATGAGTGGTGGGGCAACAAAGTAACCGTAAAAGACTGGGCCGATTACTGGGTGCATGAAGGCATAAATTCTTTTGGAGATGCTTTACAAATAGAAGATATGGGGGGTAAAAAAGCTTATGAAAATTATTTTAAACAGGGCTCTTTAAATTTTGAAAATACCAAACCTATCGTTTTAGGAAAAGATATAAACGAAGAGGATGCTTACAATAGCGACATCTACGGCAAAGGCGCCTTTTTTATGCACACACTTCGATATGTATTAGGTGACAGTATATTCTTTCCTGCGCTAAAACAGTTTGTATTAGATAAAAAGAACACTTATAATAATCTTGTAACCACCCAGGATGTTCAGGATTATTTTAACCGGGCATCATCAACCAATGTATCGCCGCTTTATGATTTATATCTAAGAACAATTAATAAAATTGAAGTGAATGTAACAAGAGTGGCTGATAAAAGAGGGGACACCACTTCACTTGCCGGTTATGAAATCTCTTTAAATAATATTGATATGGAATTGCCTTTTGAAGTAATAACTGATAAAGGCTCTGCAATGGTTAAGCTTTCCAAAACCCCGGTATACCTCAAAAGCAGTAGCCTGCCACTAATTGATCCGGACATTTATTACTTTAAAAAAGTGATTTACGAATAAAGGCAGCCCTTTAGAGGCAGCCTTTATATAATCAAACCAAAAAAATATTATTGTTTGGCAGGATCTGTAGCTTTCGCCATTTTCTTATTGGCTTTTTCCTGCTTTTTAGCGGCTTTGTCCATTTTCTTATCACTTTTCATTCCGCTCATTGAAGAGTCGGCAGACATGGTTGTAGAATTCATGGACGTGCTGTCATGGCTCATGTCGGCATCCATTTTTGTGGAGTCCATTGAAGTTGCTGGTGTAGTCGCTGTTGGAACTGTATCAGTTACTGATGTAGCTGTAGTAGTTGTACTTGTTGTTGTTTGTGCAAAAGAGGTTGATGTTATTACAAATCCCAGGGCTACTAAGGCTGCTTTAAATTTTATTGCTTTCATATTCTTTGTGTTTCTGTTGGTTTAAAATTAAGAGTGAACTTGCCATTATTCCAAAATAATGCCAGAAAGAGAAAGCTTTGTAATAATTACACAATAAAATATTGTGAAGATGATCCTTACCTGTCTATAATATTGAATTTTAGTTGATTATAGGTTTTAAATATTTTTAGGAGGAAGGTCAAATGCTATAGCATCATGTTCAAAATGCTCTTTATGCGAGCCATCGCAAAAAGGTTTGTTTTTAGATAGGCCGCAGCGGCAAATAGAAACTAATGTTCTGCCACCAAGATGATAGGTTACACCCTCCTTATCTACAATTTCAAAATCACCTTCTACCCTAAGAGAGCCGTTATTATTTACAGTTATTTTAGTTGAAGCCATGTTTATTTAATGAATAATGAACAATTAAAAATGAAAAAAATGAATTATTTAATGAATATTGACTTAATGACTTAATGACTTAATGACCTAATGACCAATGACCATATTTAATTCCTCCTGACCATATCTAATACAGCGAGAGTTTCGGCAATCATCTGGCTGTTGTAATTTAGCGCCAATTGCTGGTGATTAATAGCATCTACAATAGTGCCTACAAGACATAAGCCCCCGGTAAAAAAATATAAAATACCCATACCGGGTTGGTTAATTACAAACCGGTGAACACCCGAAACCAACACAAGCCCAAGCAGGCAGAGCAATAATATGGTTTGCGGATCTTTTCTTTTCGCCCTGTAAATCATACAAAACTGCGCTAACTGCTCATCGCTAAAACCTTTTGTGTGCGAGTTAATTACTACAAGTTCTTCCGGCGATACATTGTACAGGTGCTGAAGTATTATACTGTTGATGCCGGTGGTTTGATCATTAAAATCCATGATATAAACTTTTATGGGTTTTAAAATTGGTTGTACCTAGAACAACTATTCTGTGCGAAATGATCAGCAAGGCTGGTATGCCAAATACATGCTCTTTAAATGATGCCGCAAAATTGCCATGCATAGCATAAGACATTGCATGTGTCAATCCGCAGCCGGGGCACCAGGTAAACCCTGCCATCTTAAACACACAAAATGAAAAGCCATGCTGTGCCGGGTTTACAAAGGCAATGGCTATAAGTGCAGCCATCCACACAATCATCTCAAAATACTTATGTAAATATTTTTTCAATTCAGCTTGGGTTTAGCAATATCTTTCTGCAATAATTTAAAGATAAGCGGATTTATATTTTTAAATATTTTTAAATCATGAAGTTTTTAATAGCGGGCCTTGGCAATGTTGGACGTGAATATGACCAGACAAGGCATAATATAGGCTTTGATGTAGCGGATGCTTTTGTAATAAAACATGGGGGGGCTTTTACTTTACAAAGGCTTGCTATGGTAAGCGAAGTAAAATGGAAGGGAAAAGTGTTTATATGTATAAAGCCAACAACGTTTATGAACTTAAGTGGCAAAGCTTTTAAGTATTGGATGGATAAAGAAAAAATCCCTTTGGAACAAACACTTACCATAGTTGATGAACTCGCTTTGCCATTAAATAAATTACGTTTAAGAGCGGCAGGCTCACACGCAGGGCATAATGGCCTCAAGGATATCCAGGATACTTTGGGTACCGATCAATATCCTAAACTGCGGTTTGGCATTGGCAATAATTACCCTAAAGGCATGCAGGTCAACTTTGTGCTTGAGCGCTGGTTGCAGCAAGAAATCCCTCTTGTAAAAGTTAAGATCAATAAAAGTGTTGAGATCATTGAAAGCTTTGCCAGTATTGGCATTGCAGCAACCATGAGCCAGGTAAACAATATCACTTATGTATGAGTAAGGTTTAGCCTGTTATTTTCTTTTTTAAATTCTTTTTTTATATTTTCGTTACCCAAACCCCCGAAACACACCAGTAATACTGTAATTATGAAAATATTTTGTATCGGGCGGAATTACGCAGATCATGCTAAAGAATTGAACAATAGTATACCCGACGAGCCGGTGATCTTCATGAAACCTAAAAGCGCTCTTCTTCAAAGTCACACGCCTTTTTATTATCCTGAGTTTACCAATGAACTGCATTATGAATGTGAAATAGTGCTGCGCATTAGCAAGAATGGGAAATATATCCAGGAGAAACATGCCTTTAATTATTATAACGGTTATACTGTTGGTATAGATTTTACAGCCAGGGATATTCAAAATGAGCTAAAGGAAAAAGGATTGCCCTGGGAAAAAGCAAAAGCGTTTGATAATTCCGCCGCTGTAGGGAAATTCGTAGATATTACACAGCCATTTAATTCAAAAAATATAGACTTCTCTTTTACTAAAAATAAAGAAGTAGTTCAAAAGGCCAATACGGCTCAAATGCTGTTCAATTTCGATTCTATACTGGCTCACATCTCCAATTACTTTTCTATTAACATTGGCGATCTCATTTTTACCGGCACACCCGCAGGTGTAGGTGAATGCGTGGTTGGCGATTTTCTGGAAGCCTTTATTGGCGAGCAAAGCATGCTTAAGCTTGAGGTTAAATAACTCTTAGCGCATATATTTTTATGCAGCTTGTAACCAACACTACTAATCATTTAGATTTGTGGCAATTGTAAATGCCTACAATTGGAAATGCTTTGCAGATGATCTCCCCTGAAATTTTTTTAAAGGCCTACAGGTTGATGTGTACAGCCAGGGCTATGGCTGTAAAATACGAGGAACAAAGAACCGTTTGCAAATATGTGCATTCCACCTCGCAGGGGCATGAAGCCATACAAATAGCTACAGCGTTTAATTTACTGCCTTGCGATTTCGTTAGTCCCTACTACCGGGACGAGAGTATGTTGCTGGGCCTGGGCTTTACGCCTTATGACTTAATGTTACAGTTGCTCGCAAAAGGCGGCGATATATTTTCCGGCGGAAGAGAATACTATGCACATCCGAGTTACCGTGGAGGTGATAAACCAACTATTATTCACCAAAGCAGTGCAACAGGTATGCAGGCCATACCTTCCACAGGCCTTGCACAGGGGTTTTTATTTTTGGAAACTACCAAATCAGCCTTATATAAAAATGGCGATGATGGCGAACCACCGGTTGTTGTATGTTCAATGGGCGATGCCAGTGTTACTGAAGGAGAAGTAAGTGAAGCCATGCAGGTGGCAGTGCTAAAACAATTACCCATTATTTATTTAATACAGGATAATGATTGGGGTATAAGCGTAACCTCGCCTGAAGCCCGCAACATGGATGCCTATCGCTATGCCAAAGGCTTTAAAGGCATGGAAAGGGTAAGAATTGACGGCAGTAATTTTTCTGAAAGTTTTGGGGTGATGAAAAAAGTTATTGCTGATGTAAGAGATCAACGGAGACCGTGGCTAGTTCATGCCAAGGTGCCTTTGATGGGTCACCATACCAGTGGTGTCCGTAGAGAATTCTATCGCACACCGGAAGAACTTGAAGCAACAGCCTTGCATGATCCTCTTGCCAGACTGCATAAAAAATTATTGCTTAATGGCATTATGGAAGAAGAGCTTTTAAGGATAAATGCCGAAGCAAAAAATGAGGTTGATCAGCAATTTGAGGAAGCTGTGGCGGCAGCCGATCCATTACTTTCCGGCATTGCAGACCATATTTTTTGCCCTACGCCTGTTATTGAAGAAACCGGTGATCCCACAAATGGAGAAGGCGAAAAGATAATGATGGTTGATGCCGCACTACACGCCATTAAAGAAATTATGGAAGATGACCCTGACGTTATTTCATATGGACAGGATGTGGGTAAACGGTTAGGTGGCGTTTTTAGGGAAACGGCAACGCTTGGGGAACATTTTGGTGAGCATAGGGTGTTTAATACCGCCATACAGGAAGCTTATATTATCGGGTCAACTGTTGGTATGAGTGCCGTTGGCGTTAAAACAATTGTAGAAGTTCAGTTTGGGGATTATATATTCCCCGGCATTAACCAATTATATACGGAGGTGGCCAAGAGTAACTTTCTAAGTAACGGAAAATTTCCCGTACAAACTGTAATACGTGTGCCTGTTGGCGCTTATGGCGGCGGCGGCCCATATCACAGCGCTTCTATTGAAAGTATTTTATTAAGAATTCACGGGGTTAAAATTGCGTACCCTTCAAATGCTGCCGACATGAAGGGATTGATGAAGGCTGCATTTGCAGATCCAAACCCGGTGATCATGCTTGAGCATAAAGGGTTGTATTGGAGTAAAGTGCCCGGTACTGAAGAGGCTAAAACTTTGGAGCCTTCAAAAAATTATGTACTGCCTTTAGGCATAGCGAAAATCGCTTTACATGCCTCTGATGAAAAAATAAATAATGGTGAAACGCTTTGCATTGTTACTTATGGCATGGGTGTATATTGGGCAAAGACTGCGGCAAAAACCTATCCTGGTCAGGTGGAAATAATAGATCTAAGGACTCTCAATCCTTTAGATGAAAACTTAGTTTTTACCACTGTTAAAAAGCATGGTAAATGCCTTGTGGTTACTGAAGAGCAGCAAACCAATTCGTTTGCAGAAGCGCTTGCAGCGAGAATTTCAAAGGCTTGTTTTAAAAACCTTGATGCACCTGTTGAGGTGATAGGCGCAATGGATTTACCAGCCGTTTCTATGAATATTATTCTGGAAAAGGAAATGCTGCCCAATGCAGAGAAAGTGTCAAAAAAGATCAGTGAGCTGCTAAGTTTTTAATACCATCTACCCTTTTACCTTAGCACTTCCCTCGCTTTAATAATTATGTCAATGTGCTATAACACCAGCTTATTACATCTATAAACTTATAGAAGATACCTACACATGTTTTAATCTTTAGCGCCTTCATTCATTAATCACTACTTTCATTTCATTAAAAAAATATTGCTTTTGAGGTATAGGTTTTATAAATATTTATTTGCATTTTTATACTCCTAACTTTCTTCTACACCTGCTGCTGATTTATTACCGCCTATCCGTAACTAATTAAACTGACACCACCTTTACTTCGCAATCACACGATGCTAAGGCTAAGCTTTTAAAGCCGAAAAAATAATAAATAAGATTTCCTCTGAAATACTAAACGGATCTATGTCTAAATTTTATAATCCATAGTATATGAATAGCGACACTTCAATACTTTCAACAGCTTCAGTCAAAACACAGATCAGCCAATTGCAAAATCAACTTAAAGGCAAGCTATTATTTGCTGGGACTGCAGCTTATGATGCTGCAAGGCAGGTTTGGAATGGCATGATAAATCGTAAGCCGGCTTTAATAGTGCAATGTTTAAACAACGATGATGTTATACAGGCTGTAAAATTTGCCCGGCAGCGCCGGTTATGATGTCGCAAGACAGGTATGGAATGGTATGATAGACCGCAAGCCTGCATGCATTGCGCAATGTTTAAATAGCGGGGATGTTATACAGGCCGTAAAATTTGCACGGCAAAACAAACTAACTGTTTCTGTAAAAGGTGGCGGGCATAATGTGGCCGGCAATGCAGTTTGTGATGGCGGTCTGATGATTGATTTATCATTAATGAAAGCCATACAAATAGATCCGGAAATGCGCACAGCAACTGCAGAACCCGGCGTGTTATGGAAAGAGTTTGATGCGGCAACTCAGGCACATTCATTAGCTACTACAGGTGGAACAGTGTCTGACACAGGCATTGCAGGCCTAACGCTCGGCGGCGGCTTAGGGTATCTTATGGGCAAACATGGCACTACAAGTGATAATCTGATTTCTGCTGAAGTAATAACTGCCGACGGTGAATTGCTGCAGGCAGATGAACACCATAATACGGATTTATTTTGGGCGTTGCGTGGTGGTGGAGGAAACTTCGGGATCGTTACAAAATTTAAATATCGCCTTCATCCATTTGGGCCAACGGTATTTGGCGGCATGATCTTGTACCCGATGGAGCAGGCAAAAGTAGTGATGCAACATTACAGGGATTATGTAAGCGCAGCCCCTGACGAGCTCATGTCTTATGCAGGCTTTATTGTAACGCCGGATGGCTTGCCTGTTACAGCCATCTTACCGGTATGGACGGGGGATAATAATGAGGCAGAAACACATCTTGCACCGCTGCGTTTATT
>JANLXV010000547.1:0-4183 GCA_031365305.1 Chitinophagaceae bacterium | reverse complement strand
ATCATTAACGTTATAACCCAGTACAGCTTTCACTTTCCGGTATAGTTGCACTCTTGATATACCGATCTCTATTGAAATATCATCTACACTAAAATTTTCATTGGCAATATTACTTTCTACAATGGCTGAAAACTCATTTACAAATTTGCGGTCAATTTTTTTTGAGGCAGAAGATCTAAAACTTTCACTTGGTAATTCGCTGCTGTAGTGATCTTTTAATATCTCCCTGTTTCTTAATAACGTTCTCAGCGTTTCTTCCAGGTATTGCAGGTTAAATGGCTTCACTATAAACGCATCGGCTTTCATTTTCAAGCCTTCAATCTGTTGTTCAATAGTGCCCCTCGCCGTTAATATAATAATAGGGATATGCGACGTACGTATATCATTTTTTAATGTATCGGTTATAAACAAGCCATCTTTGCCGGGTAATAAAATATCTGAAATTATAATATCCGGAATGGTTTCATACGCCAGGTTTAAACCCAGGTTTCCATTTTCCGCTTCGATGATTTCATAGTTTTTTTCCAGGTGGTTTTTCAGGAATGCCCTGATCTCATTATTATCCTCTATCAATAAAATTGAATAATCTTTTGCGCCAGTGAGTACATTATCATTTGGCAATAATTTTAAATTGTCAGATTCATTGGTATAGATCTTTGCGTCTTCATAATTAAGATAATATTGCGGAACCTCTTTTTCAATTTCATTTGGTTTAAGATGCGCTTTGCCAAGCGGCAGAAATACTTCGAAGGTTGTGCCCTTCCATTTTTCACTTTTAATTGTTATGTCACCCTGGTGAAGTGTGATTAATTCTTTTGATAAGGCCAGGCCTAACCCGGTACCTTTAAAGGTATTGTCGTTGCCCTGGTAAAACAGGTCAAAAGCATGTTCCAAAATTTCTTTACTCATTCCAATACCTGAATCTTCAATTTTAATGACGGCTTTTTGCGTAACATCATCCTGATAAAGAGACACAGTTATTGAACCATGATCGTTGGTGAATTTAAAAGCGTTTGAAAGTATATTGAAGAGTATTTTATCAAGCATATTCACATCAAACCACACTTTTAGATTTGGGTTTTTTGAGTCCACACGAAAGGAAATATTTTTTTTATGCGCTGTTTCTGTAAACGCATTGGTTATCTCCATTACAAAGTCAGTGATATTATTTTCACTTGCCTTAAGCAGCATTTTTTCATGCTCAATTTTTCTAAAATCCATCAATTGATTTACCAGTCTTAAAAGGCGAATGGTATTTTTATTAACCATCTCAAGCTGCGACCTTACAAAAAAGTGCAGCTTTGTGGAAGACAATAATTCCTGCAACGGCCCAAGAATTAATGTAAGCGGTGTTCTTAATTCATGAGAAATATTTGTAAAGAAATTAAACCTGGCATCAGTGGCTTCTTTAGCTTTTTTGCCTAATTCTATCAATTGATTTCGCTGGCTTAAAATTTCTTCATTCTGCAAAGCAAGTCTTCTATTAATTTTTTTATTTTCTTTTAAATAATAAAAGAATATGCCGGCAAAAATTAATGCAAGTGCAAGTGTTATTGAAATGGCAACAATAATATTGTTTTGATTTCTTGTAATGCCGATTTGTTTATCAATTACTCTTTGCCGCTTATCAATATCATCTTGCTGAACAAGCGCTTTCTCAGTTTGCAACCGCATAATTCTAACATTGGTAGAATCAATAATGGTTGTCGAAAGCTCTGTGTCTTTTTTATACGGGCTGTTTTCAATAATGTTTACAGCAGTTTGTATGGCTTCTTTTCCACCGCTGGGGTAAAGAATAGTTGCTTTCAAAATCCCTTTTTCAACCAGGTCAATACCACCGTTTTCACCCGGCAGTCCATCTATGCCAATTATCTTTATTTTATTTTCAAGGCCCAGCTTTTTACAAACTTTATAAGCCGCCAGGGCAAACCTGTCATTCTGTGCAAAAATCAAATCTATGTTTGTTAGCGGCCTTAGCAAACTGGTGAATTGCTGTTCACACTCGGTAGGAAATTTATCCCAGTCGCCATTATACCTGGCTACATATTTAATAGCCGGAAACTTTTTTATAAAATCAATAAACCCGTTGTGGCGCCCAATATCAGCAGAGGAACCCGTGTCTTTTCCTGATACTTCCAATACATTTCCGCTACCTTTTAAAAGCGCATTGGTATAAGCGCCTGCATCTAAACCAATTTTGTAATTGTTTGCACCAATAAAAGCCGTATAATTTTTTGATAAGGTATTTCTATCTACCATAATAACCGGGATACCTGCCGCATAGGCCTTATCTATTATTTGCGTAGTGGGTTCCGCTTCTGCCGGCGAAGCAATAAGCACATCCACCTTTTCATTAATGAGTTGCTGTATCTGTTCTATCTGTTTGCGAGAACTCAGGTTAGCATTTTTTACATCCAGTTTAATGTCAGTATGAAAAGCCATCTCTCTTTCCATATCTTTCTGCATCGTTTTTCTCCAGTTATCACCAAAAGTGCATTGAGAAAATCCCACCAGGTATTTCTTTTCTTCAGCGTGTTTTGTACAAGCATTAAGTAACAGGCAAGCTAACGCAAGTAATAAACAGTTAATTCTGATTGTCATTTCAAAAATTTTGGTTGAATAGAAATCTAAAAGCAAGTTGGGATATTTTTTTAAGACGGTTTTAAAATTGTGACCATTAGTTTAGAAAATGTATGATTGGAGTTTTAGAGCTATACAGATTTGAAAAGTTAGGATACAAATTCAGAAAAGGTGGCATTGTGTAAATCATAAAATATAAAATTTAAGATTGATAGTCAGTAGTTTACATTAACTATTCCTTCAAACAAAATTTGAAAACAATAAATACAATTTCAAAACAATAAAAAGCAGATCGTAAATAATTTACGCTCTTAACGAGCTGCTATATGAATAAAAACAAACTTTTGCAATGGTCGGTTGTGGCGGCGCTTGCAGGTTTTATTTTTGGCTTTGATACGGTTGTTATTTCCGGCGCCAACCTCCCCATCAAACAGCTCTGGCACACTTCTCCCCTTTTTCACGGCTTCTTTATTATGTCAATGGCGCTTTGGGGAACGCTCATCGGCTCCATCTTCGGTGGTATTCCTACGGAAAAGTTTGGCCGCAAAAAAGTCCTCTTCTGGATTGGGATTCTTTTTGCAATTTCAGCCCTGGGCTCGGCCCTTGCGCAAGACCCATATACTTTTTCCTTTTTCAGATTTATCGGCGGCATAGGCATTGGCGTATCCTCTGTTGTAGCGCCTACTTATATCTCTGAAATTTCAACGCCTGCCACCAGAGGTAAATTGGGAGCCTTGTATCAATTCAATATTGTATTTGGAATATTGGTTGCGTTTCTTTCCAACTATTTTTTACAGGGCGTTGGCGGCGCAAATGACTGGCGCTGGATGCTGGGTGTGCTGGCCATACCTTCTATCATCTATACACTTATGGTGATGGGTGTGCCGGAAAGCCCACGCTGGCTGGTTACTAAAAAAAATGACCTGGCAAAAGCAAAAGAGACGTTGGATCTTATTGGTGTGGATGATGCCAATGCCGAGATTGCTTCCATCATTAAAAGCAACGAGCATGAATCGGCTAACGGCAAATCGCAGTTCTTTAGCAAAAAACATAAAACCATTATTTCACTGGCTTTTCTGGTTGCCTTTTTTAACCAGCTCTCCGGCATCAACTTCATTTTATATTATGCGCCGGAGATTTTAACCAAGATAGGTTTGGGTGAAAAAGATTCGCTTTTAAATTCTATTGCCATCGGCGGCACGAATCTTATTTTCACTTTTGTGGGCCTGTATCTGATTGATCGCTTAGGGCGGAAGAAATTATTGCTTATCGGTTCTCTGGGTTACATCATTAGCTTAGCCATGGTGGCGATATGTTTTGCCTTTCATGCCAGCCCGGTTTTGCTGATGACTTTTTTATTGCTCTTTATTGCAGCCCATGCCATAGGCCAGGGTGCCGTAATCTGGGTATTTATTTCAGAAATTTTCCCCAATAAAATCAGGGCCTCCGGGCAGTCGTTTGGTGCCAGCGTACACTGGGTATTTGCCGCCATTATTACCCTCATCACCCCATTTTTTTTGGATGAGAAGGATGGGATATTTAAAGAAAATCCCTGGCCGATTTTTGCCTTTTTTGCCGGCATGATGGTGTTGCAGTTAATATG
>JANLXV010000529.1:0-5735 GCA_031365305.1 Chitinophagaceae bacterium | reverse complement strand
GAGTGGGCATAGATTTTTCAGCGAGGTATGAAATTATAAGATATTTATTTGCAGATGTTGACTTAAGCCTTGCTAACCCAAGAGCGCTTCATGTTGCTAAAACAGAAAGCTATTTGCCTTTGTCTCCCCGCTTTTCCAGTGTAGGCGGGTTTAAATATAGAAAAGAATATGGCTTCAATGGTAGCTTAAGATATCGCTTTATGGATCACAGGCCGGCCAATGAAGATAATTCTGTAGTAGCAACCGGCTATTTCGTAACTGATGTAGCAATTAATTATTCAAAGAAAAGATGGGAAGCTGGTTTAACTGTTCAAAATCTATTTAATGTAAAATGGAAAGAAACACAGTTTGATACAGAGAGCCGGTTGAAAGACGAACCTGAGCCTATATCTGAAATTCATTTTACACCAGGTACACCATTTTTTGCACGGGCAAGTTTTACGTTTTTTTTAAAACATTAAGTATACAACTAAAGTTTGTTTTCATTAGAATGTTGATGGCTTGTTTAACAAAGAGCGATCAGACAAGGATCGCTCTTTTTATTTATTGAATAACTATTGGAAATTGCTCAACCCTTTCGCTGCCTTTAATTCTTAAATAATACACCCCAGGCTTTAATCTGAATTTTGAAACATCCACCTCAATATCTAAGCCACCGTGCGGCACACGTATCTTATCAATAGTATATTTTCGGCCACTGATGTCATAAATATCAAGTGATGTTAATCCTTCAAAGTGATCAGGAAATTGAAGATTAAACCTGCCTTTTGAAGGGTTAGGAAATACAATGGGTTTTTCTTCTTTGGTAATATCAGGTATAAAATTGTTTACTGAAATAGCGCTTGGTGTAACAGTTGATGCTATTATTAATTGCGGATTATTGCTTGCGTGCTCTTTACTATTAAAAACCAGGTTTGCATTTTTTGTATACGGATCTTTTAAAAACAGACTCACAACTTTATCTCCGGTTAATTGAGTACTTACATAATTAGTAATATCAAGCTCATAATATTTAGCCACATTATTAACAGATACAGAATCTAAAACAGAGGTTGAAGACGGCGGGGCATTATTTAGGGTTATGCCTGTTTCGGTCCATGTATCAGTATCTACGCCATAAACAAATACTTTAATGGCATTGGTGTTATCAACATTTCTTCCATACAATCTCAGCTTTGCCGATACCATGTTTGTGACATCAGGCAAAAAAAATTTTAAATAGGCGCTTTTTGTAAACCCTGCAGAAACTGAAGTCTTTACAAATAGGGATGTATCAGTGCCATAATTAATTGCAGCATAAGGGCCATTACGTATGTATGCATCTTCTGCTGCCGGCAAAGTAGCAGTTGTTGTTTGACTTTGCGTTTGCGGTGTGCCTTTATAAGTGATTTTTGTTTTTGATCCGCCTGAATAATAAATTAATCCATTGATATTTCCTGCAACGCCGGAAAAACGGTTTGCCGGTATTGGTGTAAGATTTTCCCAGGTATTGGTTTCCGGCGTATAGGCTGAAACCATGTTAACGCTGGACTGATGCACAATTTCGCCGCCGAGTACTAATATCCGGTTGCCCATAACCGTAACACCTGAAGAAATATGCCCCCTGCCATTGGCACCTGCCGGCACAGGAAGGTCAGCCATTTTTGTCCAGGTATCTGTAGCCGGATCATAAGCATCTACATCTTTTTGTGTTACCAATTTAGAATCCTGTCCATGTTGCCCGCCAATAAAATATATTTTTCCATTGAACACAGCCGAACCGGCATGGTTACGTGGATTGGGCAAAGGTGCTAAAGTTATCCAGCCTGCCGGCAGGTTATTCAGATCAAGCGCATAATGCGTTGAAAGATCCAGCGTACGTGCAGAGTTTGTGCCTCCCATATAATGCAATACCCCGTTTAAATATTCCAATTGACCAGAGGCTATAGCTACGGGCAGATCAGGCATTCTGGTATAGGTGTTTGAAGCCACATTGTATTTCCAAACCTGCTTTGTGCCGAAGATCTGCCCCGTGCCCGCCGTATTTGAAGTGTATCCGCTGGCAAGATAAATATCTGTGCCATCTGTGGAGATACCCGCATGAGTTATACCACCTGAAGTATCTGATTTTGGTGTAAACGGCAGGTCAGCAATGGCTGTCCACACATTTGTTACGGGACTGTAGACGTATGCACGTTTGGTAGGAGTGAAAGTTGATTTCCGGCTATCGAAACCACCAAATGAATATAGTTTACCGTTTACAACTTTACCCTGAGCTTCACTCACATTATATTTTTGTGATGCAGCCGTGGTCCAGGTTATTGTGGTAAAATCCTGTGCAGCAGCGGTATTAGCTATAATAAAAATTACAGCGGCAACAATAACAAAGGCTTTAATTTTAAAGAGATTTTTTGAATGCGTAAAAATTATTTTCATTGCTTTTCGGGTAAGGTGTATATAAATCTTATAAAGATATTTAGCGCTGTAAAATATCATTTTTCTTACAGTAATCAAAGCCTATCTTGTAAACTTTGGGTTGGTTAAGAATATAACGTTAATACTATAAAGAAATAATATGTGGTGGATCTACGCTTTACTTTCCGCATTGTTTGCGGCGTTAACAACCATCTTTGCAAAAGTGGGTATTAGTGGGGTTAACTCAAACCTGGCAACAGCCATACGAACAATTGTTATTCTTATTGTGGCCTGGTGTATTGTAATTGCAAGGGGAGAGGCTAAAGGTTTGCCATTATTGTCAAAACAAAATATTTTGTTCCTTGTTATTTCAGGGATTGCCACGGGGCTCTCCTGGATATTTTATTTTAAAGCGCTGCAAATTGGTAAAGTGGCGCAGGTAGCTTCCGTAGATAAATTGAGTATTGCACTTACTATAATTCTTGCCACTATATTTTTACATGAGGCCTTAACAATAAAAACAGCAATAGGCGCATGTTTGATAATTGCAGGCACACTTGTGATAATATTGTGATGATTGCAAAGAATATCTCATATAGCGATACCGGTAAAATATTATTCAACTCAATATTTTCTTTCTTTGCAATATTTCTTATGAATGATAAGTAGCTCCAATCAATGTAATCGTCTATCAGATTATGAAAAACTATCAAAAAATATTTTTGAACCGGGTTTTAAATTATCAGAAAGTAAATAAACAAAGTGAATTACATAAAATGGATTGGCCTTAGCGCCTGTATAGGTTTGTTTGTGGCATGTTTCGCCCACTGGACGTATCATGCAGATCTGCATAAATTTTTCACAGGTTTTTATTCTGAGAAAAATGCTTATGGAAAGCCCGGCATATTCTTAAGTTTTTTTGCTGTGTTGTCTGCGGTGCTGATACTGATACAAAAGATATGGGCCAAGAGATTGCATCTTATTTTATCTGCCTTATTTGCCGGCTATGCTATAAAAACTTATATCCTTTATACATCCTGTTACAACGCCTATTGCCCTGAAAAAAAGTTTGGGATTCATCTTATGCTGGTTTCAATAATTATTATTTTGATCGCTTCTGTTTTTCCAAAGATGACGTTGAAACAAACCAATCAAAATACTTAAGATCATTTCTTTTTTACTTCTTTAGCCCAGGCATCTTTTAATGTAGTGGTTCTGTTAAACACCAAATGTTCAGGCGTTGAATCTTTATCTAAACAAAAATAACCTTTACGTATAAACTGGTAAGCCACGCCTTGTGCGGCATGTTGCAATTCCTTTTCTATAACGGCATCTTTTATTATCGTAAGAGATTGAGGATTGATCAATTCCTTAAAATCTTTTTCTGAAGAAGCCACATCTTCTTCCGTAAACAAACGATCGTACAATCTTAATTCTGCTTTGGCGGCATGGTTAGCGCTTACCCAATGGATAGCGCTTTTCACGCTAAGGCCGGAAGCATCGCTGCCGCTTTTACTTTCAGGTATATATGAACAATGTATTTCTGTTATTTCACCTTTATCATTTCTTAAAAATCCATCACATTTTATAATGTAGGCATGTTTAAGCCGCACCATGGTTCCCGGCGCAAGCCTGAAATATTTTTTTACAGGCACTTCCATAAAATCTTCCCGTTCTATCCACAACACTTTGCTAAAGGCCAGTTGGCGGGTATCCTCATCATTTTCAAAATAATTTTCGGCTTCAAGCATTTCCTTTTTTCCTTCTTCATAATTGGTGATGATGAGTTTTACGGGATCAAGCACCGCCATTACTCTTTTTGCCGTTTTATTCAGTTCTTCCCGTAAACAAAATTCAAGCAAACTCAGATCAATAAGGTTATCACGTTTAGCAACACCAATCTTCTCGCAAAATAAACGAATGCTTGCCGCCGTATAACCACGCCGCCGGAAACCTGAAATGGTGGGCATCCGCGGATCGTCCCAGCTTTGTACATAATTTTCATTTACCAACTGTAACAATTTTCGTTTGCTCATAACAGTATAGGTCATATTAAGCCTGGCAAATTCATATTGATGCGAGGGAAATATTTTAAGGTTTTTAATGAACCAATCATACAACTCCCGGTGAGGAATAAACTCAAGTGTGCAAATACTATGTGTAATGTTTTCAATGCTATCGCTCTGACCATGCGCAAAATCGTACATCGGGTAAATACACCAATTATTGCCCGTACGGTGATGCGCTGCATGTTTTATACGATACATAATAGGATCACGCATGTGCATATTGGGTGAAGCCATGTCAATTTTTGCCCGAAGCACTTTTGAGCCATCAGGATATTTGCCCTGCCGCATTTCTTCAAATAATATTTTATTGTCCTCTGTAGTTCGCTTCCTGAAAATATTTTCAGTGCCGGATTGAGCAGGTGAACCTTTTTGAGCAGCAATGTCCTCAGGCGAACTATCATCAACATAAGCCAAACCTTCCCTGATCAACTGCAGGGCAAAACTGTATAGGGCTTCAAAATAATCGCTGGCATATAATTCATTAGCCCAGGTAAAGCCGAGCCATTCAATATCTTCCTTTATACTGTCAACATATTCTGTGTCTTCTGTAACCGGGTTTGTATCATCGAAGCGTAAATTGGTGGTGCCGCCATACCTTAAGGCCAGGCCAAAATTCAGGCAAATACTTTTTGCGTGACCAATGTGTAAATAACCATTCGGTTCCGGTGGAAACCGTGTAATAATTTGTTTATACCTGCCTTGTTCTATATCATTTTCAATAATATCTTCAATAAAATTCTGGCTTCTTTCTTCACTCATTAAATATATTTTTACTTAAGCGGCTAAGGTAATTATTAATTTTTTTAAGGAGGATTACCTGATATGGTTTGGCTTTTTACCGGCGGGTTTGAGATTACTGATAGTTTTTGTAAATTAGAAATCTAAAAATTATTGTATGAAACGAAACATAATCATATCCGCCATTGTATTACTGGTTTGCTTTTCTGCAAAAGCCCAGATGCCTGATTCCGCAACAGCTATGAAAAATTGGATGGAGTACATGACGCCATCGAAGGAGCACCAGATGATGGCATCGTGGAACGGCACCTGGGCAGGTGATATTACCATGTGGATGGCACCGGGTGCGCCGCCAACAAAAAGTACGGGCACTACAGAAAATGCAATGATACTTGGTGGCAGATATCAGCAGGGGATATATAAAGGCTCCTTTAACGGTATGCCTTTTGAAGGTATGAGCACCCTTGCATTTGATAAAGTAAAAAAAGTGTTTATCTCTACCTGGTTAGATAATATGGGCACAGGCGTAATGAC
>JANLXV010000199.1:0-13616 GCA_031365305.1 Chitinophagaceae bacterium | reverse complement strand
ATCTGCCACTTTAAATGCACCGATGGCTAATACAGCAGCTTCAGGAAGCACAGGTTATATTATACCAGAATGTGATGCACCAGAGGCCCCTCTTACGGTTGCAGCGGCTAACACCCAAACCATTCTATCTCCTATAGCTGATGCCTTTGTAAGAAATGCCACCTATGCTACAACTAATTATGGCAGTGATACATTACTAATAGTAAAAGGCAGTACCGCTGCCGGGTATACAAAAAATACTTATTTAAAATTCAATTTAACCGGTATTGCGAATGTCTCTTCAGCAAAGGTAAGGCTCTATGGATCTAATATAGATGATGGAACCTTAACCAATTTATCTATATATGGTATTGATAATGATGCCTGGACAGAAAGCGGCATAAACTGGAACAACTCCCCTGCTACGGCTTCGGCGGCGCTTAATTTTATTGGTGTTAATAACATTAAACAATATTACGAACTGGATGTAACGTCTTACATAAATTCTCAATTAGCGGGAGATAAAGTTGCCAGCTTTTTAATAAAAGATCCGGCTAACGCAGCAAAAAATCTTGTTTTTAACAGTAAAGAAAACAATGCCAATATACCCGAGCTTGTTATTGAATCAGGTACTGCAGCATCACCTGGTAATGCCTTATTATTTGTTGAAAATCCCGATAAGTTTCCTTCTAATAATAGTTTTGTTTTTTCTAAGATCCAAATTCCATGGGGCAGGGATTCTGTCAAAAACTCCAATCATGATTCCCTGGTAGTAAGAATACATAATAAGGGCATAAATTCTTTGGTCATCAGCAATCTTACGTTATCCAATACCGCTGCCTTTAAATTCGATAAACTAAAAGGGATTACATATTCCACTTCCCTCTTACCAATAACAGTTGCCTCAGGTACTTCTGCTGATCTCACTATAAAATTTATAGCGGTAAATCAGGCAAGCAGGGTTAAGGTTTTGCACGAAACACTAACAATCACGTCAAACGATGATGCCTTCCCAACAAAAATAATTGGCTTAAATGGCCTGTGGCAATTGAAGGGAGAGGGCAGTAACGAGCCTTATGCGCAGGAGATGATCAATACTTTCGGTTTTAAAACAAGTACCGGTTTTTCGCATGTAGACCCTGATAAAGGTGACCCACTAAAGCTAAAGGGAGACCAGGTTCTTTCACCTTATTTTGTAAGAGTTGATAATGCCAAACCTATCTCTGTGAAACAAATGGGCGCATATCATGGCTGTTGTGTGTCAAGTGAAAGAATAATGTGGTATGCTAAAGGGTCAGCAACAACCAATACTATTTTCACACATATTGCTAAAGATGGACAAAGGTTATTACCACGCAAGAAGACACCATCAACTTTAGCAGAAGGCACGTTTACTGCTACGGGCTCATTTGGTTTTAAAACCGGTACCCGGGATTATACTGATCCTACATTAAATCCTGGCGGAAAAATAGGCTTAAGAGTTTGGAAGGCAAAAGATGCAAATGGCAATGTTATTCCAAACAATTATATCATTTCCAATGATTACCTGGGTACAACTGCAACCAATTATGATTATAATGATAACATGTATTATGTTCAGAATATAAAGCCTGAAGTTGGCACAGCTTATTATTCAGAACTTGCAGCAACGCCATCTGCAATTGACTTTGGCGAAAAGCTTACACAATCCTCAACACCTCTTACTTTAAGCCTGAAAAGCTTAGGACAGGTTTATCCTAATGGTACACAGGATCCCGTAATTACCATTTCATCAATGCAAATAGGTGGAGATAACAGCTCTGAATTTTCTTTAGGCACGCTATCAGGTTCTACGCTAAATCCACAGCAAGCTGTCACCCAAACTGTACTTTTTAAACCCACATCGCAGGGCTTGAAAATTGCAGATCTTATCATTAACTATACCAACGGATTTGGCCAGTTGCGTGTGCCATTATATGGTATTGCAAAGGCAGTCGGCGTAACGGTAAAATTAAATTATAGAATTAACAGCGGCGGCCCGGCGATTACTTCAAATGGCAAGACGTGGAAAAAAGATACACTTGCGTTAGATAATTTAGAGCCCTATATAAATGCTGCCTTAACAAAGATCTCCAGTTCAGAAGATGATGTTGTTCTACTTGATGAACAATCATCAAATGGCGATAAAAAACCTTTTAGGTATGAAATTCCTGTGGCAAATGGCAATTACGTAGTCAGGCTACACTTTGCTGAATTGTATTGGGGCGCACCGGGAAATGGAATGACTGGTGGAGCAGGCTCAAGAGTGATGAGTGTCGCCATAGAAGGTATTATGAAACTGATCAATTTTGATGTTGCAAAGGAAGTTGGAACAGCATCGGAGGTAGTAAAAAATATCCCGGTAACAGTAAGTGACGGCAAACTCAACATAAATTTTAGTGCAACGGTTAACAGGCCCATGGTTTGTGGAATTGAAGTTTATAGCTTTAGTAACGGCATCCAGGCATTAGTTGAGAATATTAATAATGCGCTGACTAATGATATAACAAAGCCGGTCATATATCCAAATCCTGCTCATCATTCTTTAAATATTCAATTTCCGGCAAACTATAAAGGAAACTTTGATTTTGAATTGGTAGATCCGGTTGGAAAAGTTTTTAGACTGAACAAGACTGCAATAAATTCTGGAGGATCAACAAAAATAGATCTTACAAACCTGCAGTTAAAGCCCGGCATTTACATTATTAAGATCAATTCTGATAAAAGCAAAAATGATATTCAAAAGATAGTTATACAATAGCAATCCTAAAATCAAACCAAATAATTTTTATTGACCTTAATTTTAAGGTAAGGAATAGTTACAGATTTTGCCTGATCATACTTGCTAAAAGATTAGCCCAAAGTTTGTATTGTATGCCTGAGGGATGAAGGCCATCACTTGCCTCATATTCGCTGCCTGCCAAAGCACTTCTTGAAATGGGCGTAATGTCAACATACTGTACGCCTGCTTCATTTGCTATCGTGAAGTTTGCAGCATTATATTCATCAATTTCTTTTGCAATTTGCCCGGCATTCAAACTTTGTCCAAATGTGGTGACACCATAATCTGGTATCGACAGTACATAAACACATTTGTTATTATTACCGGCATAGGTTATGGCAAGGTTAAGGAGTTGGCGGAACTCAATATTATAATTTTGCAGCCCTAAATGCTGATATTGATTATTAACGCCTATTAATAATGAAACAATGTTGAACTGACCTTTGATTTGAAATTTTGTTAGAGAATTAAGCAGGTCAGTAGTTGACCATCCGGTAACAGCCACTATTCGTGGCTGATTAAAATGAACACCCAATTCTTCCAGGCGTGCAATAGTTTGTGTAGGAAATTTTTCTTGCTCCGCTACAGATTGACCAATTGTATAGGAATCTCCAAGCGCCAAATACGTCCTGGCGCTGTCATTTGATTCTTCCTGGAATTGCTGAACTGGCGGCACTAATAAATGCTTAACACATGAAATATTGAAAAGAAATCCTGCTGCTATATATACGGGTGATTATGTAAATTATATATACCCAATCTTTAAATACACGGATAAATGCAGCAAGAGTTTTTATGAAGTCCACTACTTATATAATATCTCATAATATTCATTCGCCATGCGGTTACTGTCGAATTGAAATTGAACATCTCTCATGCCATTTTTTACAACCTGTCTCCAGGTATCCTTGTCGTCATAATATAGTGGCAATATTTCATTCTCAAGAATATCATAAATTTTGTTCAAATCATATTCATCCTGTTGTTGGGTTGACATATTTTGATAATCAACCGTTGGTACAACAAACCCATTATTGCCATGATTAATGAATTCACAAATCCAGCCATCATTAGTGCTGAAATTTACGGAACCATTCATAGCCGCAGTCATACCGCTTGTTCCGCTGGCTTCTCTTGGCACCCGTGGGTTATTGAGCCAAATGTCGGAAGCTTGTTTCAGGCGCTTACTTAAAGTAAGTTCATACCCGGTGCACACTGCAACATTATTATATTGTTTGCTCAGGTGCACCAATTGATTAAAATCGCTTATTGCCGGCTGATCCAGCGGATAAGGCTTACCTGCCCAAATAATTTGTACGGGGTATTTGGTATTGCTCAATAATGCCTGAAAACGTTTAAGATCCCTGGTAATAAGTTCCGCCCTTTTATATCCTGCAAATCTCCTGGCCCAAACAATTGTCAATACGTCCGGGCTCATTAATTTACCCGTTTGATCTGCCACAATATCCAAAGCTCTTTTCTTTAAATATCTTTTTCTATCATCAAACCAGGCATCATTGCCTTCTTCTTTAGCCCTGTACATTTGCTTATCAGACCAATATCTCCAGTTTTGAGCATTGGTTATCGCTTTTATTTCACAAATACCTTCATACTTATTCCACATTTGCCTGCTCACTTCTCCATGCAGTTGCGACACACCGTTTGCCAGGTGCGCAAAATGCAATGCCGCAAGAGAATGATTAAAAAGATCATCAGTTATGCCGGTTAACCTTCTCACTTCATCTAATGGCACACCGCAGAAATAACTCATTTTTTCACACAAATACATATCGTGCTTTTCATTACCTGCCTCCTCCGGCGTATGCGTCGTAAAAACCATGCGTTTTTTAACTTCTTCAATATTTCCGAATTTTTTATAGAGATAAAATCCTGCACTTACGGCATGAGCTTCGTTAAGATGATATAATTCAGGATTAAACCCAATTTCATCCATAAGTTTTGCACCACCCACACCTAATAAAATAAACTGGGCAACTTTTGTAGCCACATTACCATCGTACAGGCGATGCGATATAGTCTGCGATACATAATCATTTTCAGGAAGATCGGTACTCAACAGAAATAAAGGCGCACTGTTAAAAGTTTCCGGGTTTAAATAATACGCCTTAACCCAAACAGGATGATCATGAATACTAATAGAAAACTTTATACCTGTATCTTCTAAAAAATTATATATTTTTTCAATCCACTTAACTTCTAAAGATTGATCATGATGCCGGGCCTGATCATAATAACCATTTTTCCAAAGAATGCCGATGCCTATTAAATTTTGTTTAAGCTCATAAGCACTGCGAAGATGTGAGCCTGATAAATATCCCAAGCCACCGCTATATATTTTTAAAGGTTGGTGAATAGCAAATTCCATTGAAAAATAAGCCACCTTTTTGGCGTAAAGTTCATTGGCCTGGTATGGCACCTTGTAATTTTCAAAAGTCATAATCGGGGTTTCGAATGAATAAGTTTGCAATATAAAATGAAATTGTTGGAATCTGTTTTTCGATTCTTACATATCAATAGCTGTTATTTATAAAAAACATAAGAACGATATAATACAAAAAAAATTACATGAATGTTTAATCCGGGGAATTTATAATTGCGGTAGCTTCTATTTCTATTAAAAGCAAGGGATCTATTAAAGCGCTTACCTGCACCATTGACGTGGCCGGTTTAATTTCCCCAAAAAATTGCTGGTGGGCTTTTGCAACAAGCTGCCATTGGCTTATATCGGTTACATACATTCTTGTTCTTACTACATCTCCTAAATTACTGCCTAAGGATCTAAGGGAATTTTCAATGGTTTGCAGAATGTAAAGGGTCTGCTCATAAATATCATCTTTCCCAACCAATTGATCGCCCTTCATGGCTGTTGTTCCTGAGACTTCAATCACATGCCCTGACCGTATGCCCCGTGAATATCCAACAATGTCTTCCCAGGGAGTACCTGACGCTAATTTTTGTATCATTTTAATAAAGTTGAGAATAAACATATCAATAATTATTTTTAGATTTGTCTAAAAATAAATTACAGCATAATGAAATTTTCAGTAAGTGAAGAAAATTATATCAAGGGCATTTATCACTTGCAGGCAGAAACAGGTATGGTAAATACCAATTCATTGGCCAGGGAATTAAGTACAAAACCCGCTTCAGTAACTGATATGCTTAAAAAACTAAAGGCAAAAAAGCTATTGAACTACGAAAAATATCATGGGTTTAAATTAAATGAAAACGGCAACAAGCTTGCCCTGCACATTATAAGACGACATCGTTTGTGGGAATATTTTTTAGTAAAAAAACTTGGTTTTACCTGGGACAAGGTTCATCCGATAGCAGATGAACTTGAGCACGTGAGCAGTAAAGAACTTATTGAAAAATTGGATGTTTTTTTAGAGACACCAACTATTGATCCGCATGGAGATCCCATACCGGATACAAATGGCAAATTGCCGGCTATTAAACAAATTAATTTGTATGGGATAGCGTTGAAGAAAGTCGTCATTGTGAGTTCAGTTGGTAATCAATCGCCCCAAATGCTGGACATGTTAAAACACTATGGCATAAGTATCGGCACAAAACTTACCGTAAATAAAGTCTTTGATTTTGATGGTTCGATGCAGATTAAGATTTCTAAAATGCCTGGTTGCATCATTAGCGAGCAGGTAGCAAAAAATATATTTGTATACTATGATTAATAGAACAGTAACTGAAAAATCTTTAAGCGAAGTACATGAAACAGTTGATACCAAACGCCTGGTTGGCTGGAGAAGAATTTTTTCTTTTATAGGTCCTGCATATCTCGTAAGCGTTGGTTACATGGATCCAGGCAATTGGGCAACTGACCTTGCCGGCGGCAGCAAATTCGGTTACAAACTAATATGGGTTTTACTCATGAGCAACCTTATGGCCTTATTGCTCCAGGGTTTGTCTGCACGGTTAGGTATTGTAAGAGGACGTGATCTGGCGCAGGCAAACCGTGAAGTGTATCCCAAAGTGGTAAATTTCATGCTTTACCTGTTGGCTGAGATTGCCATTGCAGCCTGCGACCTGGCTGAAGTATTGGGCATGGCCATAGGTATACAATTATTAACAGGTCTTCCCCTGATTTACGGCGTGTCTATCACCGTGCTGGACACTTTTTTATTATTATATCTGCAGAAGCTGGGTATGCGCAAGATGGAAGCGTTCATAATTACTTTGGTGGCTATCGTAGCTTTTGCCTTTCTTATTGAAATCATTCTTGCAAAGCCTGCAATTGCCGAAGTGGCGAAAGGCTTTATACCATCAGCGTTAAATAACGAGGCTTTATATATTGCCATTGGTATCATAGGCGCAACCGTTATGCCTCATAATCTTTATCTACACTCGGCATTGGTGCAAACCCGCAAAATAAACAGGACCGATAAAGGCATAAAGCAGGCGCTGAAGTTCAATATGATTGATACAACTGTAGCCTTGAATATTGCTTTCCTCGTAAATGCCGCTATCCTTATTTTAGCTGCAACCGTTTTTTATAAATCGGGTAATTCGCATGTAGCAGAAATTAAAGAGGCGCATCGCTTGCTCCCCGGCTTCCTCGGCAACCTGGCACCAATACTTTTTGCTGTAGCCCTTATTGCAGCCGGCCAAAGCTCAACAATCACCGGCACGCTCGCTGGTCAAATTATCATGGAAGGGTATTTAAGCTTACGCATAAATCCATTAATGCGCCGGCTAATTACAAGGCTGTTGGCTATAACTCCGGCGTTGGTAGTGATACTAATTTATGGTGAAGAAAAAGTAGATGCTTTACTGGTATTTAGCCAAGTAGTATTAAGCCTTCAATTGGGCTTCGCCATTATCCCGTTAATTCATTTTGTAAGCAATAAGGTTACAATGGGGAAATTTGCCATTAAACCCGTCACAAAAATTGCGGCGTGGGTTATAGCTTCTATACTTATTTATCTTAATGGCAAAATGTTATTAAACGAAGTATCCGGCATTTTTACAGATGGATTATTGTACCAGCAAATATTGGTATCGCTTGCAGGCCTTGTGTTTATCTTATTGTTAGCGTATATCATCTTTCAACCACTTATTTACAAACCAAAGATTGTTCCATCCATTGAAATACATAAATTAAGAGAAACCGCACCTAAACTTGAAATCCCTGAATTTAAAAAGATAGCCGTAGCGTTGGACTTTACAAACAGCGATGATAAACTTATTTCTTATGCTATGGGGCAAGGCAATACATCAACTGAATATCTATTAATACATATAGTTGAAAGCGCTTCGGCTAAACTCTGGGGTAACCAAAGCGATGATTTTGAAACCAGGAAGGACCAGGAAAAATTAGAGTTTTACATTGGTCATTTAAGAGCCCAAGGCTTTGCTGTAAAAGGCAACCTCGGCTTTAAAAACAGGGCTAAGGAAATTGTCAGGCTTGTAAAAGAGAACAATGTAGACATGCTTGTGCTGGGTGCACACGGCCACACAGGCCTTAAAGATTTTATTTACGGAGAAACCATTAACACCGTAAGACATGAATTAAGAATACCTGTACTGGTAGTTCATCTTTAAAGGCTACAGTGTTTTAACGGCCAGATCAATTTTATTATTCCACTCCTGCTGGCTTGCAGTATTAATGCTGTGGTTGGTTTCCTTATCGTATTGATTTTGAAGAGCTGAGTTTTCTTTAAAAACTTTATCAAAAATGGCAGACAATAATTGCTGGTAATTATTTACGGTAAAATTTGCATTTTTATATTCCTCACAAAGCCTCGCTGCTGACAAACGTGTAATATCAAAATGGTGTTGTTCATGCATTAAATGATAGGCTGAGTTTACTGCAGGCTTTTTCCAGGAAGCCTGTTTATCAAAAAAAATATACACGTATATGTTGAGGTTTATTTTTGAATCTACCTGCTTCATTTCTGCATTAAATGCAAAGCCAGATGCTGTAACGGCACCTCCAAAATAATTCATTACCGGAGTACCTTTAAAATCTTTCCAGGTAAGCTTTCGATTTATATTGTAATAAATGGTATCGCTGGTTGTATTAGCCGTTTTATTAAGCAACACAACGTTTACATTTATTTTTTGAGAATAAGAAGAAACTGAAATGGCAATAATAAAAATTAAGAAAAATAGTTTGCGGCTCATTAAGGGTACGGAAAAATAAATTCCAGGTAAAATTGCACACAAGATTTTATATAAAAAGTTAAAGCTGCGTGTTCCTTTTCAGGCCTTCATTCACCTTGCTTATTATGTTATTTATATCAATACTATTCATGCATTTGAAGTGCCGTTTCGGGCATTTATTATAGCCGATTTTACTGCATGGCCTGCAATATAATTTTGCCACTTGTATCACATCAAAAGCAGTATTAAAAGGCGTCATACCAAAGGATGGCACTGTATTGCCCCAAACCGATATGATGTATTTTTTATAAGCAGCAGCAATATGCATCAGGCCTGTATCATGACTGATCACAAATTTTGAACGGCTGATAAGATCCGCTGATTCATTAAGCTTAAACTTGCCACAGGCATTATAAATTTTCATAACATCTGTCCTGGCAATTTTTTCACCATTAAAAAAATCTTCCTGCCCACCTAAAAGAATCATCGGGTGATCAATTTTTTTACATAATTCGGCAAGCTTTTCATTCGGGAGCTTTTTAGTGTTGTGCGCCGCACCAATCACAATAGCAATAAAGCCCTGCGAATGTGCTGTAGGAATATCATCCTGCTTTACTTTATCTTCTGCAGCTATAAAATAATCCAGGCCTTTACCATCGTACTTTACGTCTAAACCAGCCACGGTAGCCATATACCGGTCAACAATATGTTTATGCGGCAGCAGGTTAATCTTCAAATTAGTTAGTAACCATTTTTCAATATTCAATTTATTAAATGCCACCGATTTTACATTTCTCAATGCCTGCTTTAGTCGCAATGTTCGCAGGTTATTGTGAAGATCAATGATCATATCAAATTCAATCTTTCTAAGATCATCTATAATTTCATCTATATCTTTTTCAATAGTATGTATTGTATTTAAATACGGATTATTAATAAGTACAGGTAAAAAATTCTTTTTAGTGAGATAGTGAATGTCAGCCTCCGGAAATTTTTGTCGCAGGCAACGTATTACCGGTGTGGTTAGAACAATATCTCCAATAGATGAAAAGCGAATGATAAGAAACTTCATAATACTCGTAATGATAAAAATTTCACTCTTCAATATAATTTAAATCTTTAACAAAAGTCTCTTCTGACGCCATTGCTGAAACAACTGCTATCAGCATCACAATTCCACCGGTAAGTATTCCACTGGTTAAGTAAGTAAAATAATTCTGAAGCCAGTTAAACAATATTAATAAAAGTGGTAAAGATCCCCTGACCATGTTGGGGACAGTGGTGGCTGCTGTTGCCCGCAGGTTTGTACCAAATTGTTCCGCAGCC
Organism: Chitinophagaceae bacterium; assembly: GCA_031365305.1. Classification (GTDB taxonomy): domain Bacteria; phylum Bacteroidota; class Bacteroidia; order Chitinophagales; family Chitinophagaceae; genus Ginsengibacter. The sequence goes on along the minus strand of JANLXV010000199.1, from coordinate 3,370 downwards.
ATGGTTACAAAAATTGCCCAAAAACCGGTACTGAATCCTAAGCCTGCACAGATTAAATATAATATTGTGGTTGAAGTGTTTTCATTTTGCAAAAAGAACAAGGCGATCATTACGGCGGTTAGGCCATAAAAAATATACAACGTTTTTTTTCTGCTTCGCAAATGTTGACTTACCAGGCCAGCTACAACATCGCCGATTGAAATAGCCACGTAGGCAAACATGATGGCTTTGCCCGGCATTACCTCGTCCTTAATGCCAAATTTTGCAGCGAAGGTGTTTGAAAATGCTATAAGTACGCCTATAACATACCATGTTGGCAGGCCTAATAATATGCTGGCAATATATTTTTTAAACCTTGTAAAATTGGTGAAGAACATAAGGAAGTTGCCTTTTGACACCGCTGAGTTTTTTAAGCTTTTAAACATGCCCGATTCAAATACTGAAACTCTTAAGAACAGTAATAATATACCTAAGCCGCCACCTATAAAATAGCAGATGCGCCAATCGAATTCCTGTGAAATAAAATAGGCAACTACCGCACCGGTTAAACCTATGCCTGCAACCAGCGATGTGCCTATACCCCGCTTTTCTTTAGATAGTAATTCTGACACCAGGGTAATGCCTGCGCCTAACTCTCCAGCAAGACCAACACCGGCAAAGAAACGAACCCATGCATACTGATCTACTGTTGTAACAAAACCATTAAGAATGTTAGCAACAGAATATAAAATAATTGAACCAAAAAGAACACTTAGCCGCCCTTTTTTATCACCCATCATTCCCCATATAATGCCGCCAACCAAAAGGCCTATCATTTGTACACTCACAATAAGCTGGCCTTTTGAATTTATGCCTTCTGCACTTAGCCCGAGTGATTTTAAACTTGGAACTCTGACAATAGCAAAAAGAAGGAGATCGTATATATCTACAAAATAACCCAGGGCAGCCACCAAAACAGCAAGTGAAAAAATACCACCTTTATTCTGCTGCGTTTTTTGATCCGGTGTTAGCGGCGATGTTTTCATTTTTAGATTTACTTAGAAAAACTTTCCAAATTATGGGGAGAGTAGTTAAGGCAACAATGCCAATTACAATCACTTCAAGGTGTTCTTTCAAATCAAAATTGAATTGATTGTAGATAAGCTTTTGTAAAAAATGACCAGCAATAAGCATGCTGCCCACCCAGAGCATACAGCCTACCACATTATAAAACGCAAATTTCTTTTTATCCATTTCAACAATACCCGCAACTATCGGCGCAAAGGTTCTTATAAAAGGCACAAACCTGGCTATAATAATAGCACCGCCACCGTTCTTTTCATAAAAATCATGTGCCTGACGTAAATATTTTTTCTTGAAGAAAAAGGTGTCTTTACGCTCATATAAAAACGGGCCACTTTTTTTACCAAACCAATAGCCAACAAAATTGCCGAGAATGCCCGCAAGCGTAATGAGTACCCAAAGAATAAGCAGGTCAAGCCATTGATTATGGGCTTTGCCTAAGGCGGCATCTATAATATCAGAGCTGTAAATGCCTGTTACAAATAATAAAGCATCGCCTGGTAAAAAAAACCCTGCGAACAAACCGGTTTCTGCAAATACAATAAAGATGATCATCCATAAACCGCCATGTTCTATATAAAATTGAGGATTGAGAAGTTCCTTCACATCTATACCCAAAATAGTGATCCAATGCACAGGTTATAATTTTATTTATTAATCAGATAATTCTCCCTCCCATTTACTAACCGCAGCCGTTGCCAGTGCGTTGCCTAATACATTAGTCATGCTTCTGAACATATCACAAAAATGATCAATGGGCAATATCAAAGCTATACCTTCCGGCGGAATATTAAACATACTGCATGTTGCCGTAACCACAACCAGTGATGCTCTTGGCACGCCCGCTATGCCTTTACTTGTCAGCATCAAAACGAGCAGCATAGTTAGCTGCGTTGGTATATCAAGATGAACTTTATAAGCCTGCGCTATTGCTAAACTGGCAAAGGTCATGTACATCATGCTGCCATCAAGATTAAAACTATAACCCAGCGGTAAAGTAAAGGCCACTATCTTATCCTTACAACCAAAACGCTCAAGCTCTTCAGTAAGTTTTGGAAAAACGGCTTCGCTGCTGGTAGTGCTAAAGGCAATCAGCAAAGGCTGCGCAATACGCTTTAGTAATAAGGGTGTTCTTCCTTTTAAAATGAAAAAGCCGACTAACAAAAGAAGACCCCAAAGTAAAAATATGCCGATGATAAAATAGAAGAGATAGATACTATAGAACTTAAATACATCAAGCCCTTTTAAAGCGATAACGGCGGTAATAGCCCCAAACACGCCAAGCGGTGCAAAATTCATTACGTAGCCCACCATTTTTAAAATGATGTGAGAAACACCTTCAAGCGCTTTTATCACCGGCTTTGCATAATCGCCAATTGACGTAGCTGCCACTCCGAAAAATATACTAAAAACAACCAACTGTAAAATCTCATTGTTGGCCATGGCCTCTACAACACTCTTGGGGAAAACATGCTCTACAAAATTGGTTAGAGAAAAAACTTTTGTTTTACCTAACAGATCTTTAGCGCCTGCAGCATCGGCATTGCTAAGATCAATGGCTGAGCCGGGTTGAAAAACATTTACAAGCACTAAACCCAGCAACAGGCTTACTAAAGAAGCAGACACAAACCACAACAAGGCCTTGCCGCCAATTCTACCAACAGTTTTAAGATCGCCGAGTTTGGCAATACCTACTACCAACGTTGTAAAAACCAAAGGCGCAATAATCATTTGCACCAATCGCAAAAAGATGGTAGTTAACAGCCTGAAACGATCAGCGTAGACAATGATGTTTTCAGGCGAGGTGTTTTTATGGATAAAATAACCCAGGATCACACCCGCAATCATTGCTAAAAGTATATAGAGTGTTAGCCTGTTTTTCCGGGCCGGGGCTGCCTGCATAATCCGCTAATTATTTTTTGCAATATAGCTTAAAGCCTTAAGCAAACCTTAGATCCTAAAATAATCAATTACCCATCCGGTATCATTATATTGCTTATTTTGCCTGAATAAAATGTATTAAACAAAACGCTATGAGCTTATTTGTCAGAAAGCCGATGGACATGTTAATGAATGAGGCGCAGGAAACAGGAACACATACATTAAAAAGAACTTTAGGAGCAGGAGGATTGATTGCATTAGGTATTGGCGCTATAATAGGCGCAGGTTTATTTTCTATTACAGGAATGGCTGCAGCCAACCATGCCGGGCCTGCTATTACTATATCTTTTATAGTAGCAGGTTTTGGGTGTCTTTTTGCCGGTTTGTGTTACGCAGAATTTGCTTCCATGATTCCGGTGGCCGGAAG
>JANLXV010000198.1:0-3280 GCA_031365305.1 Chitinophagaceae bacterium | reverse complement strand
TACCGGGAGTTAGCAGCTATTGCTGGCAAGGCAGATAGCATAAGGCCGGAAGTGATTATAGCTAATAAATTTTCGAACAACGGTAATGCGTATTAACAGAAAATGGCATATACTGCTCTATGATTTATTTGGCTCTACCCGGTTCAAAGTATAGCTAAAATCTTCATTACCTGTAAACAACCTGCCCTTTGCATCTGTAAATAAAAGAAGGTTATCGTCAGGCCTTATTAAGTAGATCATGCCTTTGCCTTCTTCACTATTTAACTTGTAAATAAGCTGGCCACCTTTGCCGGTAACGATCTCCCATCTTCCGCTTGTGCCACGTATGCTCCGCCATGTTCCGCTCTTCGCAGTTTCATCACCATATAGAATGATGCGCCATTTTATTTTGTAGCACAATTGCCCTGCAGGAATGATGCCCGGTACGCCACAGGGTGTTCTTCCATCGAAGACTATAGAATCTTCAACAGGGTTTTGTTTTGCCGTAAAATATATTTTGTTCGTAATCGCAGGATTAATATTGTTGAGGGTATAGCTCCACCCGCCGTTGCCTGTGAGTAAGTTATTATCTAAATCTGAAATATGCAGAAGGTCAGGATTTAATTGCGCCAGCTTTAATTGATTGTTGTTGTGTTCGAGCCGGTAATAATTTTTTTCTTTGATTAATTTGCCTGTTAAAGACACAGCAGCTCCTCCATTAATAAAACCGTTGGTGTTGGGTTTGCTAATACCATAATTGCATTGCAATGTGTAATGCTCTTGCTGCAAGGTTAATTTCCAGCGAATGAAATCAACAGAGTCTTTTAAAGGAATGCCAAGAAACTTTTTTACAACTGGTGCAGCAGGCGTACTGGCAGTATAGTTTATGTTTTGCGCTATTGCAAAGGATGCACTACAAATGATGGCGAAAACGATTAACCATTTCATACATTTTTATTTTATTCAAACTTCACACATGTTGCAATGTTTTAAAATAAAACTACATGTAAGGCTATATTTTGCTGATGAAATCCTTTTTTTAAAATGGTGTATTGTATAACCGAACGCCGGCAAATTACTATTCGATACTTTCAATCAGGTAGGTCATATTGTTTACGCTCACCTTATCACCTTTGCTTCGCCCCATCAACTTTACACCTACAGGAGATTGCGGCGAAAGCGCTGTAATTTTTATAGTATCAATCAGGGCCTTACCCAACGCAATGCTTAAAAATAAATAACCGCGGTTTGTTTTAATGAGACTTCCAAGCACAACTTTAAGCGTTTTAAGTGCAGGATTAATTTTACTAAGCGATGCCTTCTGATCCAGTAATGTATTTAGCTGCCCCCTCGTATTGCTCTGCTCAATCTGTAACATGGCCAACGCAGTTTCATGCTTATCGCCGGCAGTACTTTTTGTTTCATGAGTGCCGCTTTCTTTCAGGTCATCCAAAACATCCTGCAATGCTCTGATCTTATCATTTATCACCTGCAAATAATGATCATATACTTTTCGTTTGGTTGTGTGGTCTTGCATTATGGTTGTTGAAATAGTGCTTCTCCCGTTAACTATCACCTATAATGTACAACAGTAATATTTATTATGCTATTAAATTTTAGGAGGAGTTTCGCTGCGAACATAGTTGCGTTTAAAATAAATACTTTATTGATGAATCAGGAAGAGGCATCTGCTACAGCAATATGCTTATTGGTAGAAAGAGATATAAACCAAATCATTAAATTGCAATAAAAATTATTTATGATTATCAAAACAACCTGCGCCACCCTCTTATTTGTATGCCTTGGTTTTTTTACACAGGCGCAATTAATTAATACAAAATGGAAAGGCTCCCTGGATATTGATGGCGGATTGCCTGTGCAATTTAATTTTGGGGCAGATACACTTATAGTTGTTGGCACAAATGATTTTTCAACACTTGAAACGCTGCATTATACGCAAACAGATTCTGTAGTTACTTTTCAACATTTGTATGGTGAAAGCCGGTGCGATTCTTCCACCATCGGAAAATATAAATTCGAGATGAGCCAGGATACAGCCCACCTGCGCTTAATAGAAGATAAGTGCGAGGAAAGGTCAGCAGCTATCAACAACCTGCAATTGAAAAAGCTGAACTAATTGGTTTGAGTAGAATTTATTAAGGCCATGCCATGTGAGCAGTTTATATGCATGAGCTGCATTGACCCGATTTTTTTGCGGTTGTCTGTAAATCATGTTTAGTCTGAGGATTTACCCTTACCGGTGCTTAACACTTTCTATCAAAAAATTATTTGTGAATTGAGTTAAAAACATTCTATATTTGAAGTGTACTACTTAACTAATACACTAATGATTGAAATAAAAGGTTTGTCATTTGGTTACAATCCAAAAAAATTATTGTATAAAAATTTAAATCTTTCTCTAAAGGCTGGCAGCATATACGGCTTGTTGGGTAAAAATGGAGCAGGTAAATCAACCTTGCTCAAAAACATTATAGGCCTGCTTTTCCCGCTGCATGGCAGTATTTCGGTGAATGGCTTTGTGCCACGTAAAAGACTACCAGCGTTTCTCGAAACCATTTATTTTATTCCTGAAGAAGTGCATGTGCCGTCATTAAGCTTTAACAGGTACGTTAACCTGTTTGCGCCATTTTATCCGGCTTTTGATAAGGCCCGGTTGCTCGATTATCTCGAACGTTTGGATGTGAGGACTGATCAAAAGCTGAACACATTATCATTCGGGCAGCAAAAAAAATTCATCATAGCCTTTGCGTTGGCCTGTAATACTAAAGTGCTTTTGCTTGATGAACCAACCAACGGCCTGGACATTCCCTCAAAAAAGCGATTCAGGAAATTAATAGCTTCTGTAATGAATGATGAACAAATGATCTTTATTTCGACTCACCAGATACGGGATCTTGATAACATGATTGACCAGGTAATTATTGTTGATGAAGGCGATTTGTTGGTGAACGCTTCGGTAGCAGAAATTGGTGAAAGGTTATGTTTTAAAACTGTTGGCCAGCTTCCGGATGATACGCCTGTTCTATATGAAGAAGATTCTCTTAAGGGTAAATCAATAGTGATTGAAAATAAATTTCATGAACAATCAAAAGTAAATCTGGAGCACCTGTTTAATGCTGTGTCTGAAAATCCGGCTGTGGCAAAATCTATTTTTAATAATTAAACCTGTTGTCTATGAATAATATTTTCAGCATTAAAAGATTTGGGTGGCTCTTTAAAAAAACCATTAGGGAACGGCCGGTGCAGCTTATTGGTTTTATTGTACTTTCTTTAGCTGTTG
>JANLXV010000428.1:0-1619 GCA_031365305.1 Chitinophagaceae bacterium | reverse complement strand
TTTGCCAAAGGCGAAATAAATGGCTATGTGGTAAAGGCCCAAAAATTAAAGCAGTCACCAGAAGATGAATATGACTGGCGGGTAGATATTTTAAGCAAAGATTTTGATCTGAAATATATAAAGACATTGCTGAAGAATAAGGCTGATAAAACTATTGACGATGTATTGATGGATCAGCAGGTGTTTGCCGGCGTTGGCAATAAAATACGTAACGAAGCGCTGTACAGGGCCGGCATTCATCCTTTGAGCGTTACCGGTAAAATTCCTGCGGCAAAAATTACTGCGCTTATTAAAGAAGTGGTGAAGTATGCCAAACTTTTTTATAAAGAACTTGAAACTACCGGTGTGAATACAAGCTTTGCCGTGTATCAACAAAAGTATGCGGCAGATGGCAGTGAAGTTACGATGAAAATATTGCTAAAATCAAAACGCAAAATATTCTTCAGTGAACACCGGCAAAAATTGTACAAATAACTCTCTTTACTCTGCTTTATTTCTTTATAAACATGGTAGGCAAAATGCGGATTTTTAAAACATATATTAATAGGGATAATCCTCTCTTACTTGATTCTTTTAACTTTAATCTTTACTAAAGCATATCATACCATGAAAATTCGACTAACATCTATTATCGTTTCAGTTCTTGTCTTCATAGCATCATGCAACCAGCCCGGTGAAAAAATGACACCAGCCGCTGCTGTTGATAGCACATTAACCTTACCTGCTGGTTTCATAGCTTCTGTATTTGCAGATTCGCTTGGTAGCGCCAGGCACATTGCCACAAATACCAATGGCGATATTTTTGTAAAGCTCGAAGGGCTAAAAGATGGCCATGGCATACTGCGTTTACGTGATACAAACAATGATGGAGTTGCAGATAGCATTAATGGTTTCGGTACATCCCCCGGCACAGGCATAGATATAAAAAATGATTTTTTGTATACGTCTTCAGATGATAACATTTACCGGTATAAGCTTGCTGCCAACGGTTCACCGGATACAACTTCACTTGAAACTTTAGTTGTTGGCCTGGTTAATAAAGGGCAACACGCAGCTAAAGCCATAGCAGTGGATGATGCAGGGAATATTTATGTGAACATTGGCGCACCCTCAAACTCCTGCCAGTTAGACGATAGAACTCCAGCCTCTAAAGGCATGAATCCCTGTCCTATTCTTGATTCCGCCGCCGGGGTATGGCAGTTTAAAGCCAATAAACAAAACCAGCATTATGCGGATGGTGCAAGATATTGTACAGGCATCCGCAACATTGTAGCGCTTGACTGGAACAGCGAAGCCAACAATTTATATGCTGTTCAACATGGCCGTGATGACCTGGATAAATTATTTCCTGAACTGTACACAGAGTCGCAAAGAGTTGAATTGCCAGCAGAAGAAATGTTTTTGATAAAAAAGGGTGATGATTTTGGCTGGCCGTATTGTTACTATGATGGACAGCAAAAATCAAAAGTTCAATCACCGGAATATGGCGGCGATGGTAAAAAGACAACAGGTTGCGACAACAAACAAAAACCTATCTATGCTTTTCCGGCGCATTGGGCACCCAATGGTTTATTGTTTTATACCGGTAGCATGTTCCCTGCAAAATATAAGAATGGCGC
>JANLXV010000415.1:0-4022 GCA_031365305.1 Chitinophagaceae bacterium | reverse complement strand
CATTACAGCGTGTGTTTAATGCTGGTGTTAATGTTACAGGCGTGTATTCGCCTACTGAAAATAAGTTACACAACTTTACTTCATCACGCCAGCTAAAGGCATTTGATAACCTGGATCATTTGATTGAAAGCTGCGATGTGCTGCATGTATGTACACCACCTGGTACGCATGAGTTGTTAGTTATAGCGGCTTTAAAAAAGAACAAACATGTAATTGTTGAAAAGCCTTTCACCGGCTACTTCGGTGATGGCTCTTCAAATTTTAATGGGGATACTTTTTCAAGAGAAGAAGGTTTGAAGCAAGCCATACAGAGTCTTAAAAGAATGCTTAAGGCAGAGCGTGAAAGTGACGGAATGATCATGTATGCAGAGAACTGGATTTATGCGCCGGCCATTCAAAAAGAACGTGAAGTGCTTGAAAAAACCGGTGCTCAAATATTGTGGATGCACGGTGAGCAAACGCATTCAGGTTCTCACTCGCTGGCTTATGGGCAATGGAAATTATCCGGCGGTGGTTCAATGATTGGTAAAGGCTGCCATCCATTATCGGTGGCTATTTATTTCAAGCAGGTTGAAGGCAAAGCCCGCAATGGTAAGCCAATCAGGCCTAAGTCAATTACAGCCCGTACGCACGTTATCACAAGAATGCCGGGTTATAAAAATGAAGGTTATCTTCAAACCACTTATAAAGACATTGAGGATTTTGCCATGATGCATGTTGAGTTTGAAGATGGAACTATTGCAGATCTTTTTGCGGGGGAGCTTGTGCTTGGCGGCGTAAATAACTCGATTGAAGTGCATACCAATAATCATCGCACCAAATGTATGATGAGCCACAATGATGCGATGACATCCTATACGCCAGCCAAAGAAAATTTTAAAGAGGTATATGTAGTGGAGAAAACAGAAACAAAAGAAGGCTGGTCATTTATGTCGCCTGATGAAGGCTGGTTTCATGGCTACCAGCATGAGATGAATGCATTTTATAAATCTATGGCGGATGGCTCGCCTGTAGAAAGTAACAGCAACCTTGCTGCCGACACAATAGCTACCATTTATGCGGGCTATGTGTCTGCAGAAAGAAAAGGAGCGGAGGTTAACATTACTATTCTCTAAAAAGACCGTAGCTTAAATGCTCATTTTTAATTGCCGTAATGATCGCTGCTGTAAATAAAAATAATTCAGGTAACGAATTAAAGATTGGAAACTTTCGCTGGACGATCTGTTCACTTGTCTTTTTTGCAACTACCATTAATTACCTTGACAGACAGGTTATCAGTTTATTAAAACCAACATTAGAAAAGGAATTTAATTGGTCTGAGTCTGATTATTCAAACATTGTCGTTGCCTTCCAGTTTGCTTATGCCATTGGCATGATAAGCGTTGGAAGGATGATTGATAAGATTGGCACCAAATTAGGTTATGCGCTTACACTGATCTTCTGGAGCATGGCTTCAATTCTTCATGCCTTTGCTACAGGCACTTTAAGCTTTATGATCTACAGGGCTTTCCTCGGTTTTACTGAAGCCGGTAATTTTCCGGCGGGAATCAAAACAATTGCTGAATGGTTCCCGCAAAAAGAACGGGCTTATGCCACAGGCATTTTTAATTCGGGTACCAACGTTGGCGCTATCATAGCGCCTGTTGTAGTGCCCTGGCTGGCTATACATTATAGCTGGCAGATTGCCTTTGTAGCTACCGGTGCTATTGGTTTTATATGGCTCATCTTTTGGTTTTTATTGTACGAGATTCCCTCAAAACATAAACGGCTGTCAAAGGCAGAATATGATTTTATACATAGTGATGTAAAAGAAGAAACCAAAACAGATCAACCAGGGGTTTATAAAAAGGTTTTATGGGTAGATATAATAAAATACAAGCAGGCGTGGACGTATATACTTGGTAAATTTTTTACAGATGGCATTTGGTGGTTCATGTTATTCTGGACGCCGGCTTTTTTAAAAGCGCAATACGGGCTGCAAGGTATGCAGGTAAGTATCCCGATAGCAGTGGTATATACTATGGCTGGTGTTGCAAGCATATTTGGAGGATGGCTGCCCATGTGGCTTGTAAAAAATAAAGGATGGAGTATCGTTCGTGCCCGCAAAACATCTATGCTTATTTATGCCTGCTTTCCTTTGATGGTTATCTTTTCTCAAGCGGCAGGAAGTTATAATATGTGGTATGCTATCATCATCATTGGTATTGCGGCTTCAGCTCACCAGGCCTGGTCTGCAAACCTGTACACCACTGTTTCCGACATGTTTCCCAAACGCCTGGTGGCAACGGTTATCGGCACAGGTGGTATGGTTGGCAGCATCGGCGGTATGGGCGTTGCAAAAGTTGCAGGTATTTTATTTGACCATTATAAAGCGCTTGGGCATATTCAAACCGGCTATTACATTATGTTTATAATTTCGGGGTTGGCCTATCTTGTAGCCTGGTTTATCATGTTCAAAATATTGGTGCCTGATATGCCAAAAGTTAACTTGTAAATCGTTTATTTACAGAAGCATGAAAGCATTTCTTGATGACAATTTTTTACTGCATTCAAAAACAGCAGAGCGGCTATATCATGGTTTTGCCAAACAAATGCCGGTGATAGATTATCACAATCATCTGCCACCTCAACAAATTGCTCATGACCATATCTTTCAAAACCTGACACAGGCCTGGCTTTACGGCGATCACTATAAATGGCGGGCCATGCGTGCCAATGGCGTTGATGAAAGCTTTATCACAGGGAATCAGGCGGATATTGAAAAGTTTAAAAAGTGGGCAGGTACTGTACCTTATACCTTACGCAACCCTTTGTACCATTGGACACATTTAGAACTGCAGCGTTATTTTGATGTTAATGAAATACTGAATGAGCGCAACGCTGATAAAATATATAATGAATGTTCAGCAAAACTGCAAACACCGCAATTCTCGGTTCGAAATCTTTTACATAAGATGAATGTAAAAATTGTGTGTACAACCGATGATCCTTTAGATACACTGGAGCATCATCAAAAGATACAAGATGATGGATTTGATATAAAAATATTGCCAGCCTTTCGCCCTGACAGAGCTATGAATACTGGTGATGTGAAAGATTTTAATAACTACTGTGCTCAACTCGAAAAAGTATGCAACAGGAATATCACTTCTTACAATGATTATTTAAATGCGCTACAATCAAGGCACGATTTTTTTGCAATGCATGGCTGCACTGTCTCTGATCATGGCCTGGAAGTGATATATGCTGAAGATTATACGTCGGTAGAAATTGAAAATATATTTAGTAAGATCCGCTCTGGTAAAGCGTTGGTAATGGAAGATCAATTAAAATTAAAATCAGCTCTGCTCGAAATCTTTGCTATTTGGGATCATGAAAAAGGCTGGGTGCAACAGTTTCATCTCGGGGCCTTGCGAAATAACAATTCAAGATTATTTAAGCTGATTGGCGCAGATGCAGGTGCAGACAGCATTGGCGATTTTTGTCAAGCCAAAACGCTTGCAAAATTTCTTAATAGACTAGATAAGAACAACCAACTGGCTAAAACTATTTTGTATAATCTGAACCCTGCGGATAATGAATTGTTCGCAACTATGGCGGGTGATTTTAACGACGGATCTGTAAAAGGAAAAATACAGTTTGGTTCAGGCTGGTGGTTTTTAGATCAGAAAGATGGTATGACCAAACAGCTCAATACCTTATCTAACATGGGTTTGCTGAGTCGCTTTGTTGGCATGCTTACAGATTCCAGGAGTTTTCTATCCTTTCCACGTCATGAATATTTCAGGCGTATCCTTTGCAATATTTTTGGCAGCGATATAGAAGCCGGCGAATTACCTAACGATATCAATTGGACAGGGCAAATTATACAGGACATTTGTTACAATAATGCTGCTGAATATTTTAATTGGAAAGATTAAATGCAGTTCATCTTTTCCACATCGCTGAGATCCGCCACAAAAATTATCACATCATAAAACTCATTTTGGCGGAGAAGCAATCTTGTAATAAACACTTAAACT
>JANLXV010000381.1:0-16788 GCA_031365305.1 Chitinophagaceae bacterium | reverse complement strand
CCGGCAATACCAACCTGCGCAGCAATCAAACAGTTTTTACCGATCACCACATCATGACCTATATGTATCATGTTATCCATTTTAGTTCCTGCACCTAATGTAGTATCTGCGCTTACACCCCGGTCTATGGTACAACCGGCTCCAACTTCAACATTATTTTCAATAACAACTCTGCCGCAGCTTTGCATTTTTTTATACCATACCTCTCTTGTTTTTTTTGTATTAAAATAAAATGCATCACTCCCTATAACTGTTCCGGAATGTATCACTACATTATCTCCAATAATACAATCATCATATATAGTTACGTTCGGGTGAATGATGCAACCATTACCTATAACAACATGGTTACCTATAAATACATTTGGCATGATGACTGTATTGCTGCCAATGGTTGAACTGTCACTTATCGGTTGTAACGATGGGCTGAAAGGGCGAAAGTGATTTACAATTTTTAAATAAGCTTCAAAGGGTTCTTCCACCACTAATAATACTTTACCTGCGGGCACTTCTGTTTTATTATTTATAATGATGAATGTGGCCTTGCTGTTTAAACACTTTGCATAATATTTGGGATGATCAACAAAAACAAGATCGCCCTGGTTAACGTTATGTATCTCGTTAATGCCCGTTGCTGCTGCATTTGCGTCGCCAACAATTTCTGCTTTAATAAAATCAGCAATCCATTTTACAGGAACAGGTGAAGGGAAATTCATGGCGAAATTATTTTAACTAAGGTAAATATAGTATTCAGGTTTCCCTGCATCGGTTATATGTTGCTACAATAATTATGCATTAAGTGAATGGATAAGTTTTGAAATATGCTGTACCCTTTAGACGCTATAAAGGTATAGCCCAATTAAGTGTATGCAAATGTTTGACGTGTACCATAAAAATATGCAATGCCGATCGTTGATATCATGCCCTGTTATACATCAAAGGATAATTCATTTTATAATTTATGCTGGCGTCTTTATAAAAAAATCACTTCAAAGCGATCATCCTTATCCACAGTAAAAAATAAAATGTTGATAAAATAATCGTCAATTTGTTTTATCATGAAAAAAATTATTTTTATTATTGTGTAGGGAATTTTTGTTCCCTATACTTACTAACCCATCTATATAACAAAGCCCGGTGATAAAAAGCCGGGCTTTATTATTTATTACCATTTTAAAAGGCAGATCTCATTTACTTGTGAAAGCCATCTCTTATCACAATCATTAGCATGACAATGTAGTTTTAAATGTCTCATAACTTTTAGCCGTAGCAAATTTTATATAAATTATTATTCTCATTTTCGCAGCATCATTATGTATACCTTGCTACACATTCTAAACTTCAGGATATGCTAAAATCAATGACAGGCTTTGGAAGAGCTGAGGAAACATTTAACGATAAAACGATTTTGGTAGAAGTAAAATCGCTTAATGGTAAGCAGCTTGAGTTGAATCTTAAAATACCGCCGTTGCTTAAGTCTTATGAGTTTGATGTGCGGTCTATTTTACAGGATAACCTGGGTAGAGGAAGTGTTGATTGTTACATTACCATAAAGCAAAATGGTTCATCCAAACCTGTAATCATAAATACAGATCTTATTAAAGCCTACTATAACCAGATTGAGACTTTAGCTGCCGAATTAAAAATTGATACTAATTCCGTTCTCAGTGCTTTGCTTCGCCTGCCGGAAGTTGTAACGCCATCAACAGAAATGCTGAATGAAGAAGACTGGTCATCAGTAAAAAAAGTTTTACATGCGGCTATTGAAGAACTAAATGTTCACCGGCTGGAAGAAGGAAGATCTATTGAAGAGGAATTGCTGTTGAGAATAAAAAACATAAAAGCACAGGAAGAAGACATATTAAAACTAGAGCCGTTGCGCCGGGTAAAAATGAAAGATGACCTGAGAACGCAGATGGAGGAAAATGTAGGTAAAGAAAATTATGATCCTAACAGGCTTGAGCAGGAACTGATCTACTACATTGAAAAAATAGACATCACCGAAGAGCAGGTCCGGCTAAAGAACCATTGCGATTATTTTGTAACCATACTTAACCAGGAAGAAACGGTTAAGGGTAAAAAACTATCTTTTGTTTTGCAGGAGATCGGCAGGGAGATTAATACAACCGGCGCCAAAGCTTACAATTCTGATATTCAAAAATGTGTGGTGCTGATGAAAGATGAATTGGAAAAACTTAAAGAGCAGGTGTTTAATGTCCTCTAACTTTAATTTGTAATTAAAATTTTAAGATTAATGTCAGCTTTTTACCGGCTTATCTTTTTAGTATTTGTATTGTTATTTGCGCATGGCTGTTCCCCCATTGATGTGTTTGAAAAAACGGCCACCATGCCAAAGCAGCAATGGTTTTACAACCACCAGCCCTCATTTTCTTTTAATATCACCGACACTTCTTCTGCCTATAATATTTTTATAACGTTGCGGCATTCTGACGCTTATAAATACAATAATATCTGGTTAAAGATAGGGTCAATAGCGCCGGGTGATTCAGCACGTTACCAAAATCTTGATTTGCAACTCGCCAGCGACGCCAAAGGCTGGGACGGCGACGGTATGGATGATATTTTTGAGGTTAGAAAAAACATAACGCCAGGGCCGGTGCACTTTAAATCATCAGGAAAATATACATTCATTGTCTCGCAGATCATGAGAGAAGATCCGTTAAAAAATATTTTTAATGTAGGAATAAGGGTTGAAAAAATTGCCCTGCAGTAGGGAATTCTATACACTTATTTTGATAGTGAGCTATGGCCGCAAACGAAAAGATCAAAACGTTATTCAGGATTAAAAAACTCCGCACTGTATTCATCATATATTGGGTTTTGCTGGCTTATATTATTGTGGCATTGGTTTTTTGGTTCATCGAATTATATCGCCAAAACGAAACTATTGCCGCTTTCAGACTGGAGCAAATTCAAAGCGGCATTCCATCTAATGCTGGCTATACCGCCAGCGATGTGGCTAAAGCAAGAGAAGGACACATTCATCAATATATAGGCGAAGGCGTAACATTTCTTCTTTTTATAATAGGCGGCGCCGTCTTTATTTTTAGGATAGTTAGAAGGCAGTTCAAACAATCGCAGCAACAGCAAAACTTTATGATGGCTGTGGCCCATGAACTCAAAACACCCATAGCAGTTACCAAACTCAACCTTGAAACCATACAAAAACATAAGCTAAGCGAAGAACAACAAAGCCGCTTACTGGTCAATACACTGCAGGAGGCAAACCGCCTTAATGATTTGTGCAATAACATGCTGGTGGCAAGCCAGATTGAAGGTGGCGGCTATAATATGATCAACGAGCAGATAGAATTATCGCAATTGATAAAAGACTGCATACATGATTTCGGGATTCGGTTTCCAAAAAAGACAATTATCGCAAACGTTGCAGAACACATTATTGTCAATGGTGATTACCTGTTATTGCAGCTTGCTATAAACAACCTGGTTGATAATGCTATAAAGTATGCAGATGGTAAAACGCCTGTTCATGTAAGCCTGCACAGAGCTGATAACTTAATACAAATAGTAATAAGCGACGAAGGAAAAGGTATTACTGGCGAAGACAAGGAAAGGATTTTCGACAAATTTTACAGGGTAGGAAACCGGCATACAAAAGAGGCCAAAGGCACGGGCTTGGGCTTATATCTTACAAAAAAAATTATTGAGCAACATAAGGGCTCCATTATAGTAACAGATAATAAACCGCAAGGCAGTAATTTTGTTATTGATTTATACGGCTAACATTAAGTGCCGAAGGCATAACATCATGACAAAGAAAAATTCCATTCTATTAGTTGAAGATGAAGAAAACCTTTCCGAAGCACTAAAGTTAAACCTGGAGCTTGAAGGCTACGAAGTAACTACAGTGGGCGATGGTGCCGAAGCCATTACTGCTGTAGAGAATGAATACTTCAATTTAATGATTCTTGATGTGATGCTGCCGGAGCTTGATGGCATAAGTGTTTGCGAACACATTCGGCTGCAGGGTAATGAAATTCCGATACTCATCTTAAGTGCTAAAAATAGTAGTGCTGACAGGGTTTTAGGGTTAAAAAAGGGTGCTGATGATTACCTGACCAAGCCATTTAATTTAGAAGAATTATTATTGAGAGTTGATAAGCTCATCAATAAAAGCAACCGGATTGCGCAGCGCCATTCCTTAGGTGATGAATATGTTTTTGGTAAGAACACTATTAATTTCAAAGCACTGCAAAGCACAAACAAAAACGGCGAGGTAATACCGCTTACCAAAAAAGAAGCCATGCTTTTAAAATTATTGATAGAAAATAAAAATGAAGTGGTGCCCCGTGAAAAAATTTTACAGGCTGTATGGGGCTATAATGTTTACCCCACCACCAGGACGATAGATAATTTTATTTTGAACTACCGCAAATATTTTGAGGAAGATAGCCGCAACCCTAAATATTTTCATTCCGTAAGAGGCATTGGGTACAAGTTTACCGGCTGATCACCTGTTTATCTAAAAGCGCAACTACTTCACTGGCTTTAGCATAGGTCTTCTGCATTTCATGTTGTGTTGAAGCCGGTGCATATAAATTTAATTCCGTTTCTTCCAGCAGCGAGGTTAACATTACGCTTGTTAACACAGACACATTGTTCTTATCTAACAACTCTGCGATCCTTTTCTTGCCAAGCTCATGTGGCGATACATTAAACCTTTCAGAAAGATATTTTTTTAATGCAGCATTAAGTTGATAATAAAATTTTCTGGGATCATTGTCATCAATTGCTTCTTCCGCATCAGCCAGCGGATGTTTGGCTATCATAGCATTCCCGGCACTACCAGGTTGTGAGGGCTGTTGAACCTTTTTGCCTGTAGATGTAGTTTCACTCTTATCTTTTTTTCTTTTTATAAAAATGATAGCAAGGCCAGCTATGATTATTGTTGATACAAGTATCCAGAAATTCGGGTTTGAAAACACCGAAGCTTCATTTGGTTTTTTAATGAAAGGTTTTATAATTCTCTTAATGGCATTGCCTCTCTTTACATCTATTATAATTGGTGCGGTGGCAATGGTTTTAAAGGCTTGTGTGGTTATATCGAAAAATGTAAACCGGATGGCTGGAAGCTGGTAAGTACCCTGCTTTTCTACGGTAAAGGGAAAGGTAAAAATCTTTTGCCCGCTAAGTGGCACAGCCTGTTTATTCACCGCTTCATTTAATGCAGCTTCATAAGCCTCAATGCCATTAGGCCATTGAATCTCAGGTGCATTTATCATTGGTAAATTGCCGGTGCCGGTGATCACTACTCTAAAATTTGCTGACTCGTCGGTAGCTATTTTATTTTTTTGTACAGCAGCATTAATTGAAAACTGGCCAACAGCGCCTTTAAAATTTTCAGGTTCATTACCGGGCAAAGGCTTAACAACAATGTTTACAGGTTTACTTTGCAGAAGGATCTTTTGCTCTACAACAGCATCCCGTGGCGAATTGGCGTCAGCAAAATCCCTTAGCACATCTGCAAAAATATCTCCCTGCGCCTGGTCGGCATATTCTCCTTTTAAAAACGTAATATGGTTTTCAACTTCAATCGGTTCCAGTTCAACTGTACCAGATTGCAGCGGATATAGCTGCACCTTGCGAAGGGTGTACACACTATATTCTTTGCCATTTATTTTTTCTGTAGTTAACACAGCATTGTCCTGCAAATCAAGTTCACTTACAGAGAAGCCATTAAAAGATGGACTCCTGGTAAGATTTGACTCAGATTTCAACCGCGTAAAAAGCTTGTAAGAAGCTATGATAGGTTCACCAACATAGCAGGTAGTTTTATTTACATCAACTTTTACAAAAAGATTTCTCCTGATCTTTTCAGGTATATTTTCTCCTTTGCGTAAAATATAATCATCAAACTGTTTTGCTCTTACAGAAGGATTAACCGGCATTGACAAACCTGCAGAAGGCGTATTACCCGAAATAGAATTTAGAACGGTTATGGTAAGGCTGTTTGATTTAATAACCTTACCATCAATTTTAGCCAGAGCCGGAGCCAGCCTGAAATTGCCGGGTTGTCGCGGTTTTAAAATATATTGAATGGCTACAAATTGTTTTAAAACACCGTTAATACTGGTGACAGAACTTTGTTGATTAGGGCCGCTCACCACCTGGAATTTTGCAAACGACGGTGGTACAATCTGCTCAACTTTTGCGGCATTCTCAACTACAAACTGTACTTGTACATATTCGTTTTTGCTAATACTATTGTTGTTGCAAACCGCTTTAAAACTTACCTGTCCAATTACCGCTGCACTTAACAGCAAACAGGCTGCTAAACTAAAGTGTTTATTATATCGCTTTAAAAAGAAGAGTAAATTTGAAATCATTAGCCACAGAATTATTCCCCGGTAAAATTAACTGTTACTTAAAATTTTTTAATAGAGATGTAAGTAACCTGTTGTTAAAACTTCATTAAGGAAGATCGCCCAATAAAGGGCGGATTATAAAATCTTCAACACAGGCCTGCGGCGAAAGTTGCGACATCCAATATATTGAGTCAGCAATATCTCCCGTTTCCATAATACGTTCAGGCTTTACCCCGCTGCCTTCCCACGACGATGTATAAACCGCACCAGGATAAACAGTTGTTACTTTAATATTAAAAGCTTTCATTTCCTCACGCAAATTTTTGCTGAAACCCATCATGGCATATTTGCTTATACTGTAAGAGCCGCCATTGGCATAAGCTTTAAGCGCAGCAATAGAACTGATGTTAAAAATATGACCACTCTTTGTTGCCATCATATCAGGAAGCAGTTCACGGGTAAGGTAATAAGCGCTATAGAGGTTTATGGCGATCATTTTTTCAAGCAAGCCTTCTTCTTCATTATAAACGCTTCCCGGTAAAAAATTTCCGGCGTTGTTAATTAAAACATCCACCGGCATATTTGTATTTGAAACAAAAGATGCAAAGTTTTTGACGGCTTTTTTTTCTGCAAGATCGGCAGCAAAACTTTTAACCTGTATGTTTTTATAAGTATCCTGTAATTTGGTGGCGGCCGTTTGCAGGGCACCATTATTTTTTGAACACAACAAGAGGTTGTGGCCTTCTTTACCAAATTTTTCAGCAAGCGAAAATCCGATTCCCCTGCTGGCACCGGTAATTACAATATTCATAATGTTATGTTTATAACTAAACTGTACAACGATTGTACTGTAAATTGCAACGTATTCACAAAACAAAAAATTAATCCGTTATGAACGGCATTAATAAATACAAACATATTTTTTTTGATCTTGACCACACCTTGTGGGATTTTGATAATAATGCAAAAGATACACTTTACGACATTCACCAGTTGTTTAAACTGGGACAGCGTGGTGTGCATTCTTTTGAGGAATTTTTCCCGGTGTACCTAAACCACAACGCCATTTTATGGGACAGGTACCATAAAGGTTTTATTTCTGCAGATGACCTGAAATGGAAACGTATGTGGAGAACGTTACTGGACTTTAAGATAGGCGATGAAATATTGGCAAAAGAGATCAGCGCAAAATTTTTAGATATTCTCCCTACAAAAACCATGGTGTTTGAACACACTTTTGAAATTTTAGATTACCTGCAGGCTAAAGAATACAATTTACATCTTATCACCAACGGCTTTGAAAAAACGCAGCACAGCAAGCTGCAGCATTCCAGCCTCTCAAAATACTTTACGCATATTATTACGTCGGAAGCCTCGAGTTTTGTAAAGCCCGCCAAAGAAATTTTTGAGTATGCCGTAACTAAAGCTGGCGCTGCTCTTGAAGAATGCATTATGATTGGTGATAACCAGGATGCAGATATACAAGGGGCTCTCAACGCAGGTATGGACAGTGTTTTTGTAAATCACATCAATGCGCCGGTTAGCGTAAAAGCCTTACATACTATTCATCATTTGAGAGAACTGGAGGGCATTTTTTAAAATAAAAAACCTCCGTGCGGAGGTTGTAATAATTTTTAAATAGAATCAATCAGATAGAAGCGGTTTTGCTTTTGCTTTTAGAGCAATGTTTACCTTTTGTGCAGTTTTCTTTTTTGGCTTTAGCCTTTTTTTTACTGTTATCCCCGGCAGTAAAAGCTGAACCGCCTATGAGCAAAGCGGCAGTGGCCAATATCAATAGTCTTCTCATAAAAAATAATTTAAAAATGTATGGTAATTAAATATACGCCGGAGTTTTAAAATATGCTTGTTAAATTAAAAGTTAATGCAAGGTGGAAATTAGTGTAACGCCGCCTTTTACCATTTGATTAAGCGTAACATTTACTTTGGCCGAAAGCGGTAACAACAAATCTACCCGGCTGCCGAACTTTATAAACCCCAGCTCTGCACCTTGCTCAACATTCTGGCCTACCTGTAAATAATTGATAATTCGTTTAGCAACTGCACCGGCTATTTGCTTGATCAAAATGCTTTCGCTGTTATTTTTAATTACTACAGAGTGCCGCTCGTTTTCCACCGATGATTTGGGGTGCCAGGCAACCAGGTATTTGCCCTTATGATATTTGCTGTATAATACCTCACCGCCAATCGGGTTCCTGTTTACATGCACGTTGGCAGGGCTCATAAATATAGAGACCTGCAGCCTTTTATCTTTATAATATTCCTCGTCAAACACTTCTTCAATCACCACCACTTTGCCATCTGCCGGCGCTATAACCTTATTGGGATCAATGGTTAATTGTGTTGCAGGTATTCTAAAAAAGGATATGATAAATAAAAGCACAATGAGGCTCAAACCAAAAAAAATCCAAACGGCAACGGGCATTGAAGCGCTGAAAAAATAAAAAGAGATCATGTTAAGCGCCCCGAAGAGTAATGCACTTATCGCAATCGTTGTATAGCCTTCTTTATGAATCGTCATTAAAATAAAAATGAAAAGCAAATATAAACCAGCGCAAGGCCTGTTGAAAATATTATTTGTTTAGGAAGAAAAGTACCAGCCAAACAAATGGCGTTGCTACCAGCAAAGAATCAAACCTGTCTAAAAAACCGCCATGCCCCGGCATAATACTGCCACTATCTTTTACGCCGGCCATTCTTTTTAATTTGCTTTCAATTAAATCGCCAATTGTACCCAACACTGCGCAGGCCGCCGAAATGCCCAACCACGTCTGCCAGTTAAAATAGGTTGAAAGCCAGCCGGCAAGTGTAATAATGCCTATGCAAAGTATTGCTCCGCCGGCGGTGCCTTCCCATGTTTTTTTAGGAGATATTTTAGAGAATGGTGTTTTGCCGAGGAAGGAGCCAACTAAGTAAGCCATTGTATCATTTATCCAGATGGAAAATATAATACCACATGGCAAAATGAAGTTATAGAGTTGGATCTGGTGAATAAATTGGCCGTCATCAAATGTAAAAACCAATCCCATCATCAGTAATAAAACAACCGGTAAAGTGATATATGCAATGCCTGTAAACGCATATAACGACCAGTTAGCTGGGCTTATCTTTTTTAGAAGTTTAATAAACTCAAACCAGCACCCAAAGTGAATTATAATTAAGAGAAGTGTAAAGCTGTAGCCATTAAGCAGCAGACCGCAAAGCATAACTATCACAAAAAGAATGGCGGTTAGTGCTCTTATTTTAAAAACAGGAATATTCAGTGCCATTACTATGGTTTATCTGTAACCCAGGCCTCAAAATCATCAACCGGCACGTCTTCATCTACATAACGGGCTTTTTGCACAACTGACACTTGCCTGAATTTTATAAATAAGTAGATAAGGGCAATAAGCGCTATAGCGCCCGCCCACAACGGGAAAGCGGTTTCAATGTCCTTTATTTGTTTTGTATGATTTTGACTGTTAAGAATATAAAGCATGGTTACCTGTATGCCATTAAATAAAAAGTGAAATAAGATGGGAAGCCAAAGATTGCCACTGTACAAAAAGATAAATCCCAAAATTACACCGAGGCCGAAACGCACCAGGAAGCCATAAAAAGAAAGATGGATAAGGCTGAAAATAATGCCTGTTACACTAATGGCTAACACTGAATTTTTAAACCACCTCCCAAAAAGATTCTGCATACCCGCCCTAAAAAACGTTTCTTCAAATATAGCGGGCAACACGGCTATCATAAAAAGCGACATAATATATTTTGGCAATGTATTAATATTGATGAGCGCTGCTTCCTGCGCTTCCCTCGCCGTTTCCATGGCTTTAAATTTTATAGCCCAGCTTGCAGGTATTGGCAGAATTTTATTTAATTCTCCGAGGGCACCTGATAATGGAAAAGTCAGTAACAAAATGCCGATGACCAATAAAACCTGTTGTCCGTTAAAGCGTTTATTAAAACCTAAAAATACATTGGGTCTTTTGTAGCAGAATTTTGCAAACAGGTAAGCCGGTACAAAAAACAGGAAGAAAGTTGATACGCCCTGCAGCACCATATTCACATTATAATATTTTGGCTGCAGCATATCTTCAGCTTTGGATGGAATGGTGCTGCCTGCCATCATGATCCAGATTATTGCGCCAAGTATTACTGAAACTACAAGCCCGGCCCCGGTAAGCCCTAAAAAAATTCCAAATTGAGAAGGATAGCTTACCTGCTTCGAATTCCTGTCCATCATAGCTTTTAAATATAAGTGCGTAAATTTACAGCCAAATTTTTTTAATAGTCATTAAGTCAATAGTCAATTAGTTATTGTAAACAATGATGTTAATGACCAATGACCAATGACCAATGACCCAATGACCAATGATCACTATAGGTAAAATACATCTTCCGGGTTTTCCACTTCTTCTTGCTCCGATGGAAGACGTTAGCGATCCACCATTCAGGGCGGTTTGTAAAGATAATGGCGCAGACCTCATGTACACCGAATTTATCAGCAGCGAAGGTTTAATAAGAGATGCTATTAAAAGCCGGAAAAAGCTGGACATTTTTGATTATGAAAAACCGGTAGGCATACAAATTTTTGGTGGCGATGAAGAAAGTCTCTCACTCGCTGCAAAAATTGTAGATGCTACCAACCCTGACCTGTTGGACATCAATTTCGGCTGCCCTGTAAAAAAAGTGGCTTGTCGTGGCGCTGGCGCAGGTGTTCTTAAGGATGTGCCATTAATGATCCGCCTCACCGAGGCTGTTGTAAAAAGCACTTCGCTTCCTGTTACTGTTAAAACAAGACTTGGCTGGGATGATCAAACCAAAAACATTGAAGAAGTTGCGGAAAGATTACAGGACGTTGGCATAAAAGCATTAGCCATACATGGCCGTACAAGAACGCAAATGTATAAAGGCAGTGCTGATTGGGAACTTATAGCCAAAGTGAAAAACAATCAACGCATTACGATTCCCATATTTGGCAATGGTGATATTGATTCGCCGCACAAAGCGCTTGAGTATAAAAATAAATATGGTGTTGATGGCATTATGATTGGCCGTGCCGCTATTGGCTATCCGTGGATCTTTAAAGAAATAAAATATTTCATGGAAACCGGTAATCTTTTACCGCCGCCTTCTATTGAAGATAGAGTTGCTGTTTGTAAAAAGCACCTGCATAAATCTTTTGAATGGAAAGGGCCTATAGTTGGCATTAATGAAATGCGCCGGCATTACGCCAATTATTTAAAGGGTTTGCCAAACATAAAAGAGTTCAGGCTGAAACTTGTAACCAGCAATGATGTTGAAGAGATTGAAGACACCCTTGATCAGATTATTAACCGTTATGATGGTTATAATTTTGAAAGATCACCTATTGAGCTGATCAACTATCATGAACACTGCCCGGTGTAGGTATATTATTTCACTTTATCTCTTCTTTCTTTTAATTCCCGCCACGTAGTAAAAATGATCCCGTTTTTTATAATGTAATCTCTAAGCCGTGGATCCTGCATTGCCAATAAATCGCCTTGCCTTGTTGGCCCTGAATCAGAAATATATTTGAATACGTCAGTTGGGTTTGTGCAATGCATAATAATCATTGTTATGCCTGGCTTTAAAGCTTGCAGAGCCTCTATATATTTTTGCGTTTTAAAATCCTGTAACTTTTTTGTTGATGACTTTACATCATCCGGAATCTGCCAATCGTAACTTTCGTTATACAAATCATCCAGCACTGGCAGCCCGGCCTCCCAAAGTGTTTTTCCTACGCTTCTTAACTGGTTCATCATCTCATTGCTGAAAGCCATTTGTTTTTGAATGAGTGCAGCCTGCCCTGCCGGAAACATTACGGGTATTTTGTTTTGAATACCTGCCTGCACATACTGGTGCATAAAGGCCGGCGAGGCGAAGAGTGTGCCCATGTGCGAATCGAGATGCGTCGGCTCCCAACCCATTGTTCTGGAGCGATCTATTTGTGCTGCAATCTCTTTTCCAACCTCTTCAGGCGTAGCATGAAGAACCACCTGTTGTACTGTTGACCATAAGTCTCCTGAAGAATCTACAAGGCCGGGAGTAGCGGCTTTGCCTGCCAATGGTCCCCAGCGATAATTTTCCCACTCAGATGTAAGCGTTAAATGCAGGCCTGCATCAGTATTTGCATGGGTTTTTAAATATTTCATATAATGTGGCACCCACGGGCAAGGCATCATAATACTGCATGAATTTGCAACACCTTTTTCCATTGCATCAATAGCGCCCCGGTTACTGTCGAAGCTCATACCTACATCATCCACATGCATAATAATTACTTTGGCATTTGCAGGATAGCCAAGTAATTCTGCATAAGATTTTTGCTGGGAATAACACTCAATTGTAAAAATTAAAAGAGCGGTAAAGAGAAAGGATACTTTTTTCATAATATATTTTAAAATGTAAAAACAAATTCATGTCAAATAAAATAAAAAATGTGCCGTGAAAAACATTTATCTCCTACATTTATACATAGTAGTACAAAACGCTTTCAAATGATTTTCTTATGGGTGACTTGCAGATCAAAAAAAATTCAAAAGTTTATGATGCGATTATAGTTGGTTCAGGCGCAGGCGGTGGAATGGCCGCCTATACCCTTGCCAACGCTGGTTTAAAAGTTTGTTTAATTGAGGCGGGACCAATGTATGATCCTGCAAAAGATTCCAACCAGTTAAAAAATCCCTGGGAGTCTCCGAGAAGAGGCGCCAGCACCAAGTTTCGCCCCTTCGGAGATTTTGATGGGTGCTATTGGGGATGGGAAATTGATGGCGAGCCTTATACACAGGCAGAAGGTACAAAATGGGAATGGTGGCGTGCCCGTATGCTTGGCGGACGTACCAATCACTGGGGAAGAATTTCATTGCGTTTTGGTCCGAAAGATTTTAAACGTAAAAGTATAGATGGCCTTGGCGATGATTGGCCTATTAGTTACGATGATGTGAAGCCTTATTACGATAAGATTGATAATTTGCTTGGTGTATTTGGCACCAATGAAGGATTAGTGGATGATCCCGATGGCATTTTTCTTCCGCCACCAAAACCACGTTTACATGAATTATTTATAAAGAAAGCAGCTACCAATATTGGTGTTCCGGTAATTCCTTCCCGCCTTTCTATTTTAACCAAACAAATAAATAAGGAGCGGGGCCAATGTTTTTATTGTGCACAATGCGGACGCAGTTGTAAAGTGTATGCAGATTTTTCTTCTTCATCGGCTCTAATAATTCCCGCCTTAAGAACAGGCAATGTTGATTTGGTTACTAATTCGATGGCACGGGAAGTATTGACTAATAAAGAAGGACTGGCAACCGGTGTGTCTTATGTAAATAAAGATGACATGCAGGAATACCAGGTAACGGGAAGAACTGTTGTATTGGCGGCGAGTGCCTGTGAATCTGCACGGCTAATGTTGAATTCAAAATCTCCACGTCACCCAAATGGCATTGCAAATTCCAGTGATGTTGTTGGCAGATATTTGCATGATTCAACCGGTGCAGATATGGGTGGCATAATTCCTGAATTGTTCGACAGGAAACGCTATAACGAAGATGGTGTTGGTGGCATGCATGTGTATTCCCCGTGGTGGCTTGATAATAAAAAGCTTGATTTTCCCCGTGGTTATCATATTGAATATGGCGGAGGCTTTGGCATGCCGCTGTACGGTTTTAACTGGGGTATGGAAAACTTAAATGGTACTTATAAAATTAAAGGCAAGCAAAAAGAAGCCGGCGGTTATGGGGCATCGTTAAAAGAAGATTACCGTTACTTTTTCGGAGCGCATGTTGGTATGGCCGGTCGTGGTGAAGCCATTGCCATGAAGGACAGCTATTGCGAAATTGATCCAAGTGTAGTTGATAAATATGGCATTCCTGTATTACGGTTCCATACCAAATACACTGATTATGAAATAAAGCAGGCCAAGCACATGAAAGAAACTTTTTCTGAGATCCTGCATTCCATGGGCGCCGTAATTACCTGGGGTGGCGATGATGGCCCGGAAAATAATTATGGCCTGCATGCACCTGGTAATATCATTCATGAAGCAGGTACAGTGCGTATGGGTAATGACCCTAAAACAGCACCTCTGAATAAATGGGCGCAGGCGCATGAATGTAAAAACCTGTTCAATGTTGATGGCGGCATGTTTGTATCACAGGGTGATAAAAATATTACCTGGACGATTCTTGCCTTATCTATGCGTACATCAGAATACATCGTAGATCAGTTGAAGAAAAACGAAATTTAATTAATAGTTGGAATGTGCATGAGACAGTAAACTTTTTACTTTTAATTTTTTACTTTATATAATATGAACAGAAGAAAATCCCTTAAAGCCTTGCTTGTTGGAACGGTTTCAACAGGCGTAGTATTGGATGCCTGTAAAGCCCCTGGTAAAAAAGCCGAAACACCTTCTACCGCTGCGGCAGCAAAAGGGGATGGCATTAACCGCATGAAGGAAGAAGCTGCTCATGAAAAAGAGGTTAACTCCACAACTTTTTTTACTGATCATGAAATGAAAACTATTGCCATACTTGCGGATATCATCATACCAAAAGATGAGGTGAGCGGTAGTGCAACAGATGCTAAAGTGCCTGACTTTATTGAATTTATTGTAAAAGATATGCCGGAACACCAGGTGCCTATGCGTGGCGGTCTGCGCTGGCTGGATATGCAGAGCTATAAACAATTTGAAAAGACATTTTCAGAGTGTGAGACCAAGCAACAAATGGCACTGGTTGACCAGATTGCCTGGCCAAAAAAAGCCAAACCTGATATGAGACAGGGCGTGGCTTTTTTTAACCTTATGCGCAACTTAACCGCAACTGGTTTTTATACTTCAGAAATAGGCGGTAAAGATGTTGGCTATATGGGCAACGTACCAAACCAATGGAATGGTGTGCCTGACGATGTTTTAAAACAATATGGTTTGTCTTATACTGAAAAAGAATTGAAGGAATGTGTAAGTTTTGATAAGGTGTAGGTCATCATTTCAACAGACCAGTAATCTTTTTATCAAGCGGCGAAATAGCTGAAGAAAACACACCAATAAGTATTCCGCTTTCACCAATCAGGTATTTATAAAAATTCCATTTAGGTTCCTTCACATTCCAGCCGTTTTGTAAAGGATCGCTCAACCAACTATATAAAGGTTGTTTGTGCTCACCGCTAACTTTATCTTTTATAAAAATCGGGAAAGTGCTACCGTAATTTATTTGGCAAAACTGTTCGATGGTAGTATTTGAGCCAGGTTCCTGGTTGCCAAAATCGTTGGAAGGAAAAGCCAGTATTTCAAGATTCTTAAATTGCTGATGTAAGTTTTCGAGTTCGGCAAGCTGTGGTGTAAAACCGCACTGGCTGGCAGTATTCACAATCAGTAAAGATTTCCCTTTATATTTATTCAGAGTGATCTTCTCATTTTTATTAGTGGTAACGTCAATATTATAAATTTCTTTAAAAGGTAATTTATCATCCGCATTGGTATCTGCTACAATGCCGATGCCTGAAAGACTCGACGCCTTTTTTATAAGAGTATACAACAGGTTTTTCATAAGAAAAGATCAATCAATTTACCAAACGCTTTAGCCATTTTAATTTGCCCTTCATTGGTGGATATTTAATTGCCGGGTCAAACCAGGTGGGTGTATTCATTAACGCTTTATAGTGTGAAAATGTTTTAAAGCTGAATTTACCGTGGTAAGCGCCTGTGCCGCTATGGCCAATACCACCAAATGGTAAATTAGGATTAGTAAAATGCCACGAGGTATTATTAATACATCCTCCGCCAAATGAAATAGCAGTAACCCAATGTTGAATGGACGTTTGATTTTTAGTGAATAAATAAAAGGCCAGCGGTTTATCTAATTGTTTTACAAATGTTATGGCTTCATCGATATTGCGATAGGCGATGATTGGTAAAACAGGCCCAAAAATTTCTTCCTGCATAACAGGATCGCTGGCGGTTAAATTATCAATAATAGTTGGTTGAAAATATAAGGTTTCTGCATCATGTTCTCCGCCATAACGGATGGTTCCATTCTGCAAAAAACTTACAAGCTTTTCAAATCTTCTGATGTTGATGATCTTTCCATAATCATAATTATTTTTAAAACCTGCAGGATAAAATTTTTGCAGATGGGTAATTAAAAGCTCAATAAAGTTTTCTTTAATTTTTTCATCAACCAAAATATAATCCGGTGCAATACAGGTTTGCCCTGCGTTTGAGAACTTGCCAAGTATAATTCGTTTGGCAGCAACATTAAGGTCTGCTGTTTCTTCAACCACGCAAGGGCTTTTACCGCCCAACTCCAATGTTACAGGCACTAATTTTTCTGCAGCCATTTGGTAAACCAGTTTGCCCACAGTTGTACTGCCGGTATAAAACACATGATCAAAACGAAACGCATTC
>JANLXV010000367.1:0-1711 GCA_031365305.1 Chitinophagaceae bacterium | reverse complement strand
GGTTTAGAATTAGTTGCGGTTTGTCCGGGGCTTATTCTTGGTCCTTTGCTTCAAAAAGATTTTAATGCTTCCACTAATGCGATTATTAAAATGCTGGATGGCACCATGCCTGCGGTACCTAAAATAGGGTTAAACATAGTTGACGTGAGATCTATTGCCTCTTTATTAATCCTTGCCATGGAACAACCGCAGGCAGCCAACCAACGATATATTGGTTCGGCAGGCTACCTTACATTTAGCAGCCTGGCCGGGGTTTTGAAAAAGGCATATCCAAAAATGAAAATACCTTCTCTTAAACTACCCAATTTTATGCTACATATCCTTTCTCTTTTCGATGCTACCTTAAAGCCAGTTTTGCTTGAGCTTGGTATTGAACGAAAAATGAATAATTCAAAAGCCGTAAACGATTTGGGTTGGAAGCCTATAAAACCAGAAGAAGCTGTTTTATCCTGTGCTGCAAGCATTTTTAAATTAGGAATTGTTAAACAGAAATAGATGGAAAAATTAAAGGCGGCATTTAGCTTCGGGGTATTCTTACGAAAGTAAATATTGAAGACATACTTTCTTATTTTGACGAAAAAGAATTTGAAGCCGGAATGGATTTTTCAACAATTGGAAAAGTGTCTAATGAAATAGGTTTTATTGACACAGGTGTTGTAAGGACTTATGCTGTAAATGAGGCAGGTGAAGAAGTTACAATGTATTTTTTCAGGGAAAATCAATTTACTGTTGACTTAGAAAGTTATTATGGCCGTAAGCCAAGTATCTCTCCATTACAGGTAGTAGTAACTGACAAGACGTTGCCTACGCACCAAGTCAGTTACATTTAAAAGGCGCACAAAAACTGACACACAAAAAGCCAACTTGTAAAAGAGAATTATGAAATTTATTCGATAATTGTTTTCAATTGTGATTTTGATTTTACAGCTTAGTCACTTAGGATAAATCTATTATTTAAGCTTAATGAGAAGTGAATAATATTCCATCACATGCTTTAAAAGTCCATCTCTTCTTGATATTAATTTACCGATCAGCTCATTGCCATGAATGGCGAATATTTCTTTGGGTTGTTTTTTTATGGCAGCTTCGATAACGCTGTCTGTCACATTATTCTGAAACTGTTTAATGATCATTTCCCAATCTTCTTTTTGTAATTGAGCCATGAACTGTTTGTCGAGAGGTATTGTTTTTTTACTTAATGCTTCTATATCACTTCCACTTTCGGTAAACTGGTTTAAATGAGGTCTGCCAACAACCCTTACCAGCAATCCGTTTGATCTGAAAAAAGCCTGGTCATGATCTCTTGGTACAACAAGGAATGCGATACCGGAATCAGTTTTTTTTTCTGTCCATCTAAACTGATCAATGTGCCTGTCCCAGTCAGCCACCAGCCAATCAACAAGTCTTGCTTTTAAATATTCCTTTTCATCAACATAAGCTTGTTTGTCTTGCTTCAACTTTTCCAGCATCTCAGTTGTTGTGATCGCTTTTTCCGGTTGCGGTTGATTGTTTACAAGAATGAATACTTTGTTTGCCACCGCTGAACGATAATCTCCAAAAGCGCTGTCATTTGGTACAAAATACAAATATTGTTCACCCGCAGGTACACCAGCGGCATTTGCAATATCGGGAACTGACAACCCCGCATAAGGATAAGAACCTGATACATTATCCTGGACGATTGAATGTATAAAAATGTTTTGTTGGAACT
>JANLXV010000348.1:0-2396 GCA_031365305.1 Chitinophagaceae bacterium | reverse complement strand
AAAAAAAAAAAACGGAAAAATTCAAACAGGATAAAAAGAGCGCTAAAAAAGAAAGGGAAGCAGCCATTAATAAATATTACGAAGAAAAAAGAGCGCTAAGGCAGCAGGGCAATACGACACAAGGCAATATGCCGCCTAAAGGATTCAGAGATTCAAAACCGGCCTTTAATGGCAAACCTATTCTCCCAAAAAAGTTTAGTTCAACCAATAAATTTAAGAAGCCGGATGAACCTGTAAAACAAGCGACAGAACCTTTGAATAAAATGCCTTTGAATAAATTTTTAGCGCATTGCGGCCTGGCCTCAAGAAGAGACGCCATCAATATAATTAAGGAAGGAAAAGTAACCGTTAATAATGAGCCTGTTACTGAACCCGGCTATAAAGTAAATGATACTGATGTAGTAAAACTTAACGGCAAAAAATTACATGCTGTAAGAAACAGGGTTTACATTTTACTGAATAAACCTAAAGATTATATTACCACAACTGATGATCCGCAAGGCCGTAAAACCGTACTGGACCTGATTAAACAGGCAACAAGCGAAAGAGTGTATCCCGTTGGCCGTTTAGACAGGAATACTTCAGGTGTATTGATCTTAACCAACGACGGAGAACTGACACAGTTGCTCACACATCCAAGTTTCAACATAAAAAAAGTGTATGAAGCCAGATTAGATAAGCCGCTTACAAAAAGTGACTTCGATAAAATATTAAATGGTTTAAAACTGGAAGATGGGGAAATACATGCCGATCAACTGGCATTTCCTGATCCTAAAGACAAGACCATTGTTGGTATTGAAATACACAGCGGCCGCAACCGGATAGTGCGACGAATTTTTGAACACCTGGGATATGATGTTATAGGCTTAGACAGGGTGTTATACGCAAACCTCACCAAAAAAAATGTACCACGTGGCAAATGGCGTTTCCTGGAAGAAAGAGAAGTCAGGCTTTTAAAGCAAATGAAAAAATATCCTTCTGCGCCAGCAAAAGAACAAATTACAGAACCTTTAGATTGAGCATGAAACCGGGCAAGAACAAATTAGATATCGTTTTTGAAAATGATGACCTCCTAGCTATAAATAAAGCCTCGGGCATGCTTACCATACCTGACAGGTTTAATACAGAACTGCCTTCTTTATATACCTTGCTTCAAAAGCAATACGATAAAGTTTTTATTGTTCACCGGTTAGACAGGGATACAAGTGGCCTGGTAATTTTTGCAAAAAACGAGGAGACACACAAATGGTTAAGTGGCTTATTTGAAAACAGGACGATTGATAAATATTACCTCGGTATTGTAAAAGGATCTCCCACTAATAAAAACGGTGTTATAGACGAGCCCATTGCTGAAAATCAGCAGCAGAAGGGTGTTATGATCGTTAACAAACGTGGAAAGCCATCTGTAACAGAGTATGAAGTAATTGATGACTTTGGTATTTATTCACTTGTAAAATTCAAAATATTATCCGGAAGAACACACCAGATCAGGGTACATGCAAAGCATATTGGCCACCCGATTGCATGCGACGAAACTTATGGCGATGGTAAACCGGTTTTGATTTCATCTTTTAAAAAGAAATTTAAACTTAACCGTGAACAGGAGGAGCAACCTATTTTAAAAAGATTAGGCCTGCATGCTTATCAAATTAAATTCAATAACCAGGCAGGCCAATTGGTAGAAATTATTGCAGAAGTACCTAAGGATATAAAAGCCCTTTTGCAGCAATTATCAAAGCAGAAAAACCATACGCTTATTTTTAATCTTAATCAAGATCAGGCTGAGGCGTATACCGCAGGTAAGGCTTAATGATCTTTACCCCTTTCTCAAATTTTTTCATGGCATCTTCTGTGCTAACTGCCGGTACCACAATCACATCTTCGCCATGCTGCCAGTTTGCCGGTGTGGCCACACTATATTTAGCTGTTAACTGAAGTGAGTCAATAACTCTTAAAACTTCATGGAAATTTCTTCCGGTAGAAGCGGGATAAGTAATGGTCAGTTTAACCTTTTTATCGGGGCCAATAACAAACAGAGATCTTACAGTAAAATTCTCTGAAGCATTAGGATGTATCATACCGTATAAATTGGCTACAGTCCTCTCTTCATCAGCAATAATCGGGAAGTCAACCGTGCAATTCTGCGTTTCGTCAATATCATTCTTCCAGGCAATATGCTTATCTAACGGATCAACGCTAACGGCTATCACCTTTACATTTCTCTTTGCAAATTCTTCTTTAAGCAAAGCTGTTCTGCCGAGTTCTGTAGTACAAACCGGCGTATAATCTGCAGGGTGAGAAAATAAAACACCCCAGCTATCACCGAGGTATTCATAAAAATCAAGATCACCGGCAGTAGTTTTCGCTTGAAAATTGGGAGCGACATCCCCTAAACG
>JANLXV010000302.1:0-2881 GCA_031365305.1 Chitinophagaceae bacterium | reverse complement strand
GGAATTTTCCAGTATTTTTTATTATATGCCTGGCCCCAGCCGGGGATCACAAGGGAACGAAAAGTCGCTTTTCGTGGATTGTGTTTTAACGATGTATCAGCAGCAAGAATAGATTTTTTTGAATGTCTAATTGAATCAGCTCTTGAAAGCGGCGTTGGATTAGGAAGTACCGTGGTGTCTTTGCCAATTAATACAGCTTTATTATTTTTTAATGAATCGGCAGCTTTAGTTGAATCCGGGTTTCTTTTTGGAATAATTAAGGGATCAACAGGCACCTGGGCAGCAACCTGTAATGCACAAAAATTACATAAAAAAAAAATAGAAAAGTATATTAATAACTTCATGGCATTAGTTCACCTGCACATTCATTTTATCTAAAATGGCATTGAGTTCCTGCAACGAATAATATTCAAAAAGAATGCTGCCGTTACCTTTTTTGCTGTGGGCTACTTTCACCTTTGTGCCATAATGAGAAGCTAAATTATCTTCAATTTTTTTTAATGCAGGTGAGAGTGTTGTTTTTGAGGAATTATTAACAGCGTTAGGCGGGTCTGCATATAGCTTTCTTACCAAAGCCTCTGTTTGCCTTACCGAAAGTTCTTTATCCTGTATTTCATGAAATATATACAACTGTTTATCTATCACATCTACATTTACGAGTGCACGGGCATGCCCCATGGATATGCTGCCGTTTCTTACCGCAACCTGTATATCAGGCGGAAGTTTAAGCAGCCTTATGTAATTACTAACTGTACTTCTTTCTTTTCCCATGCGCTCTGCAAGCTGCTCCTGCGTATAATCCAATTCTTCCATAAGCCGCTTATAACTCAGCGCTATTTCCATTGCGTTTAAGTTTTCACGCTGCAGGTTTTCCAATAAAGCCAGCTCAAGCAATTGGCTATCCTTTGTTTCTTTTACATAAACAGGAAGGTCTTTCAAGCCCGCAATTTTAGCAGCACGGAAACGTCTTTCACCCGCAATGATCCTGTACCTGCCGTTAGGCAAACGGGTTACGGTAACGGGTTGAATGATGTCATGGATTTTTATAGAGGCTGCCAATTCATTGAGCGCCGTTTCATCAAAATCCCGGCGGGGCTGATCAGGATTTATATCAATTTGATCAAGCGGCGCCCGGTAGGCATTGCTAAATTTTTCAATTGATTCCGACTTTAAATTTCCGGCAGTGGTTTTTAAATCCGCATCAATGTTTTGCAACAATGACCTGATTCCTTTGCCTAAAGCATCTTTCTTATTTGGGGCAGTCATAATTACTAAATCTCTTTTTATTTAACTCAACCAGCAGTAATATTCATTTATTATTGAAGCATTTTTTCCTGCTGGGAAATTTTTGTAAGATTATTTTTTTGTAGAATTTCTTTTGCAAGATTAAGATAGTTTACGGCACCCTTGCTTTCTGCATCATAAAGTATAGCTGGTTTTCCAAAGCTTGGCGCTTCACTCAGCTTTGTATTTCTATGAATGATGGTGGCAAAAACAAGATCTTCAAAATGCCGTCTTACTTCATTCACCACCTGGTTGCATAACCGTAACCTTCCGTCATACATGGTCATGAGCAAACCTTCAATCTGTAAATCTATGTTTAGCCTGTTTTGAACAATCTTTATGGTATTTAAAAGTTTACCTAAACCTTCAAGCGCAAAAAACTCAGCCTGCACAGGCACAACCACGCTATCCGCAGCCGTTAATGCATTAACGGTTATAAGCCCAAGTGATGGTGAGCAATCAATGATTATAAAATCATAACTGTTTTTTATTTCAGCCAGGATATTTTTTAAAACGCTTTCCCTGTCCGGGTAATTGATCATTTCAATTTCGGCGCCTACCAGGTCAATATGCGAAGGCATAAGGTCGAGGTAGGGGATGGCCGTTTTTAAAATCACTTCATGGGCAGGCGTATCGTTTACCATGCAATCGTAAAGCCCTTTTGAAACGTTATGAAGATCAAAACCAACGCCTGTTGTGCTGTTGGCCTGCGGATCGCCATCAACAAGTAAAGTTTTAAATTCAAGAACAGCCAGGCTTGCTGCAAGATTTATAGCCGTTGTAGTTTTACCAACACCACCTTTCTGATTTGCAACACCTATTATTTTTCCCATATCCTGAGCGTATACACTACATTTATATTTATCAAACCGGTTAAAAGATTGACTGTCTTAATAAAAAATATAATTGATGACAGGTTAGCAAATTTAGTTATTCGGTATAATATTAAGGCTACAATCGCAGTAATGAACTGCACAATTATTCCCCCATTTCTAACAAAACAACAGTATATCATGTTACCATGTAAACAATAATTCATTAATGTATACAATTATATCTTCTACAAACAGGGCAGAGAGTCATTCAGAAAAAGTTGCAAAAGAATATCAAAGTTTTTTACATCAAAAAAATATCGAAGCCTCATTACTTACACTTCAAAACCTGGACGTGCTGCAACGCAGCGATGATTACATTGAGATAGAAAAAAATTTACTGATACCTGCACAAAAATTTATTTTTATTATCCCGGAATACAATGGATCTTATCCCGGCGTTTTAAAAGCGATGATTGATATAAGCGACATCAAAAAAACCTGGGCATGGAAGAAAGCCTTGCTTACAGGCGTATCAACAGGCAGGGCTGGCAATCTCCGTGGTATGGATCATCTTACCGGTTCATTACAATATCTTAACATGTATGTGCATCCAAATAAATTGCCAATCTCGGTTATAGATAAGGTGATGAACGGTGAGGGTAAAATACATAACCATCTTACATTAGCAGCTATAGCTCAGCAGCTTGATGAATTCATTAATTTCTAATTTAAGTATACAATGCGAACTCCTGTCGGCGCTTTAGTTTTTATTGCGATAATGA
>JANLXV010000299.1:0-3627 GCA_031365305.1 Chitinophagaceae bacterium | reverse complement strand
GTTCTTAAAAAAGGGATCATCGAAAGCACTGATGGCAGTTTTCAATTTGTTTACTCCGAACACAGTTACAGGTTATGGTCAATTGACCGAAACCCTGATATTGTCGTTCAAGTCTCTCTCCCCAATGGCCGCTTGCTATTTGAATCCAAGGAGGTTAAAGACGTAACGGCTAACATACTCGACATCCCTGAAATAAAAATTCACAAAAACAGCTTGGAGGGCTGGCTGGTTAATCATACCACGCTCAACCCGGCAAATGCCAACGCTGTACACCTTTTTAAAGGCAATGACATAAAACATCTTGTTGATGGCGATGCCATGTTTCCCGCTGTTACACAGGCCGCAATAGATGCTAAGCAGTCTATAAACCTGATGGGTTTGTTCTTCGATGTAGATAATGGTTTTATTTCTCAGTTCAGGGAAGAATTTAATAGCTTCAATCCTCCATCAACTGATTGCAAAAGTCACGTATGGTATGCAACGTTAGAAGAAGAACTGAAGAAAAAAACAGCCATGCCGGTAAATGTAATGATGACCAATATTCCATTATCCGCTGAGGATACGGTGACTGAAGTGCAGGAGTTTTTTAAGACTTCGGAGGTGAAGACCACGTACTTTAAAAAAGGCTTCGCGGTGCTGCATTCCAAAGCAATTATTCTCGACGGCGTGAAGGCGATACTGATGGGTTCGCCGTTAAAACAGTTTTATTACAGTGATATGCGTCATGCCATTCATGATGCCCGGCATAAAGGCTCATTAAATCACGATGTAAGTGTCCAGGTTGAAGGGCCGGCCGTTGCGCACATCAATAAAACTTTTGCTACCATCTGGAAGTCAACCAAAGCGCCGTTTACCATGCTCACTCCGGATAATATCGAGGAAAAATCTGGCGATGAAAATTCAAGTATTGCTTCGGTGCAGGTGTTGCGCACAATGCCTGCGGCCAATTACAACCCGGCTTTGCCCGGCGATGAAGATTTGCCTTACGGGGAAACAGGCATACTCGAAGCTTACCAGCGTGCGATCCATAATGCTGAGCGTTTTATCTACATCGAAAACCAATATTTCACTTCACATGATATTATTGATGCGCTTATTTTTCGCATGAAGGATGCTTCCAAACCTAAACTGGAAATTATAATTGTGCTGCCAATCAAGCCTGATCTCCCGGGCTATCCTGACCGGCATATTGATAACGTCAATCAACTAAAAACCGTAGCTAAAGCGAAAGGTCATAAACTTGGTGTATATACGATGTGGAGCAGGTCAGAGGTGCCCACCAGCACAGGCGGTAAACAAATTCAGATCATGCCGGTTTATGTGCACAGTAAAATGGCCATTATTGATGATGCGTGGGCAACAGTCGGCAGTGCTAACCTTGATGGAACCTCTTTAAATTATCACGAGGTAGGCCTGATGGTTTCAGGTGCATTGATGGACAGAGTTATCGCAAAATTTAAACTGGGAGATGATATCGGTAAATTCCTGTGGGATGCCTTTTGGTATACCTTCTTTTTTATTTTTAAACAGATGTTTTTTAGCCTGAAAACCTTGCTCGCTATACTTTATATAGCCTATAAATTCATTTTTGATTTTAAGGAAACCATGGAGCTGATACGAGAAACGCTTGAAGACGTTACTGACATACCCGGTCTAATTAAGGAAGCGTTTACCCGTACAGCGCAGCACGTGCTCCCTAACCGTGAGAAGCACCAGCCATCAAGAAGTGTTGAAATGAATATAGTGTTGTACAATGGTATTGCCGGCCAGCCAAAAAACGCCGCTATTCGATTACTGAGGGAGAGATTATGGGAAGAGCAATTGGGCATAATAGGCTTACCGGATAATATTTTAAAAATGCCCGAAACGGGAGATTTGAACTGGGTGAGTTTTTGGGATGCGCAGGCTACTAAAAATAAAGACGCCATTATAACCAATAAGATCCTGCCTGCCTCTGATGCGCCTGTGATACTTGAATGGAAACCTGAATCAGATGCCAAAGCCTATTTGAAAGCGCTAAAAATACGCACCAATAATCTGCGGGATAAAGCAGATGTTTTTCTTTTTGATAAATGCAAATTCGATGATAATATAAAGTTGCTTCCATGGCCGATAATGTAGTTCAGAAAATAACTGCCGGCACAGGCGAATTGCTCTCTTATCTCGTGGAGATACAGAATAACCTTGCTGAAGCAAAAGCCTTCATCAATCTTATGGGATGGGAACTGCCTGCCGGGCTGGAGGATGTTGGGCTGGCATCTATTAACCTGGGAGATTTTGTGCAAAAGCTTGGTGCGGTTGCCGGGGCGCCTAATGAGGTTTGGGAAGATGAGATTGCCATGCTTACCCGTATTGCAGAGCTAACAGTATCAGTAAATAATCTTGCAACTGCAATAATTACTCTTGCGGATGAGCTTCCTGCAAAACTTGCCGGCTTTCCCGGTTATGTGGACCGCACAAACATTCATAAAGAATTACCACGACGCCTTTTTGATTTTTTGCTCACAAATTATTTAGCAAGAACATCGCCTATTACTTATGCGGTGCTGCATTTAATCAATATTATTGATTACCCGCATTTCGATGCAGACCCTGCTAACTTCCAGGTAGAACACATAAGGGCAACGGTGAATTACCATCATTTTAAAACGCTTTTGAAAGATCCGGGTAAACTTGCTGAAGAGGCGTACGGGTGGAACACACCTGACTATGATCCCACTGTTTTGTTACAACGCATACAATTGCTTTTCCAGGCATTGGGGTTGCGCAGCCGCCTGCAACCGCTTGATAGCCGTGCCGAAGCGGTGTGGACAGGCCAAAGCGCCACGCAAACAGTGCCTATGCCCCAATTAATCACTTTTCTTTTTGAAGAGCGGGGGGCGATTGCAGGTATTAGAGTGGGTCTTTCCATCTTTGGTGCCCGTCCCACAGCTCCTGGTGCAAGCGATGGGGGTATGGGTATGGTCCCTATCATTCGCGGCGAAGCTCAGGGCAGCATGCCCCTCTTTAGGTTTAGTGATACTTTCTTTGATTTTTCCGGCAAGGCTGAGGCATTGAAAAGCATTGCCATTACTCTCAGGCCAAATAAAGATTTGCAGGTTAGCAAAGCAAGCAGCTTTAACGAGGCAATTACCGGCCGTTTCGCACTTGGCCTGCGCTATGGCTCTGCAGATAGCGAGGTTAAAACATTGCTGGCCTTTCCCGGCGGAGCAAAAGTTCAGTTTAAAACAATGAGTATTGCAGGCGGCATGCAAAACCGGGGCGGTAAGCCGCAAAGTTTTATGGAGCTAAACCTGCTTGGATGTGGAATAATATTATCACTATCGCAGGCAGATGGCTTTTTGCGGAATTCCATTTCACAGGATAAAATTGCGGCATCCTTTGATATAAAAATTGGATGGACAAATGACGGTGGTATTTATTTTGAGGGCAGTGGAGGTCTAGAAATCTTTATTGCGACACATATACAATTAGGGCCTTTTAACCTTGACGCTATACAGCTTGGCTTAAAAGCTAAAGCCGAAAATAAGCTTGTGTTGGTTGATGTTGCGGCGATTTGGTGTCCGACTTGTCGCAAATTGGATCGAGAAGTATTTGCGAATGAAGAGGTTAGAAAAATAATAAACG
>JANLXV010000165.1:0-6307 GCA_031365305.1 Chitinophagaceae bacterium | reverse complement strand
AATGATTTGGGGCCCCATGTACCCTTCCAGCTTATTGAATATTCATACTCGGAGTTATAAGGCGCATCATTATTAATTTCTGCGTTCCACTCATCGCCATTGGCATGAGGTCCAACTATGAATATATCAGTGCCGGATTTTATTTGAATATTTTCAATGGACGTCACATTTTTATTTTTTTTTATAACCCAGTTTATTAAATCTTTATTATCGGCTTTTGTATGCCCGTTATCTGAGAGTTTTAAAGTACCATCAGCATAACCTTGTTTTATTTTGATCTCATGTTTGACTGACATATTTTAAATTTTATTAGTTGAAAAAAAATACTCTATTCTAAAATAAGTAAAAAATAGTTTGTAAGAACATCTTATATAACAATAACTTTCAATACTTGCAAGCTTTCAAATATTATCCAATATGTAATCAGAATAAGTTCGTCTAAAATATTTCATCATTATTTCCGTGACAAACCTGACTGAACCTTTTTTTCTAAGCAAAGCAGCTCAGTATCGTGTATTCTATATTTGCCATTACATCGTGAATTTAAAAACAGCCATCCATCTTATTGATTCTCCGGAACTAAAAAAAAGTACGTCAACCAACTGGGCTGACCTTGGCTGTGGAGCCGGATTATTTACAGAAGCCCTTTCAACATTGTTGCTGCCCGGCAGTAAAATTGTAGCAGTTGACAAAAACGCCGCTGCTCTTAAAGCCGTGAAGGTAACCGACGGTGTAATTGTAGAAACACTACAGGCAGATTTTGTGACTGATAAACTGCCTTTGCATAAGCTGGATGGTGTGTTTATGGCTAATGCACTGCATTTTGTGAAGAATAAAGAAGGCTTTATCCAAACACTGCGATCATATATCCACGAAACCGGTGTTTTGCTGATTGTAGAGTATGACACTGCAAAACCAAATCCCTGGGTACCTTATCCATTAGCTATTGCGGGCTGGAAAAAACTATTTGAGGCAACAGGTTTCCCGGTCTGCAATATCATTAGCCGCCAGCCTTCCATGTATGGGCGGGCAGATATTATAGGTATGAGCTTTAGCGCCTATTAATGTTATAAGGTATACCAGCTTTGGCAATGCCGTGCGTTTTCACCCCCTTAAATGTCCTAATACCACCCCTTTGCTTCAAAGGTATTTATTCAACTTTGTGATACATTAAAACACAATATTATGTCAAAAGAAATTTGGGTGAACCTGCCGGTAAAGGATGTAAAAAGATCAAGGGAATTTTTCAGAAGCATTGGCTTCAATATCAATCCCAATCATAATACAGATCAGATGGCTGCTATTTCTGCAGGAGAAGGAAAGGCCATGGTGATGCTGTTTCCTGAAGCAACTTTTAAAGGCTTTAGCAACAATAAGCTGAGTGATACAACGCAAGGCACCGAGGCCATGTTTTCATTTGGTGCCGATTCAAAAGAGGAAGTGGATGATATTGCATAAAAAGTTAAGGAAGCCGGCGGAACATTATTTGGCGGACCTGCAGAACGGGATGGCTGGATGTATGGCTTTGCATTTGTAGACCCTGACGGCCACAGATGGAACATGCTTTACATGGATATGAGCAAGATGCCAAAATAAATTCTGTACAGTGGATTTCATAGTTTGTAATGAGACGGTAATGCCAGTATCGTGGAGAGAAAGTAGCTGTTGTAAACTTTCAGATTAAAAGGTTGTTTACAAATTTTAAATAATCTGCACGATTTGTGGAAGGTAAAAAGCATCTCTTGCGGTGATTAATCTTTTAAAATGACCTTATGAAATCAACCCCTTTGATCTCTGTTATAACAGCCTTTTTAAATCCGGGTAGATGGCTGAATGAAGCTGTTGACAGCTTGATAGCTCAGTCTTATACCAATTGGGAACTTATTTTAGTAAACGATGGCTCCACGCAGGCTGATAGTGAAATTGCATTACAATATGCCCGGCAATTTCCACATAAAATAAAATATGTTGAACATGAAGGACGTGTAAACAAGGGTTTGCCGGTAAGCCGTAACGCAGGCATCTCAAAATCTTCAGGAGAACTAATTGCTGTGCTTGATGCGGATGATGTTTGGTTGCCTGAAAAGCTGCAACACCAGCTTAAGCTTTTCAGGCAGATGCCAGACGTACAAATGATTTGCGAAGCTGCCTGTTTCTGGTACTCCTGGGCTGATAAAAATGCAATGGATGACATTGTATTGTTAGGCGCACCCGAAGGCATTTACCGGCCACCGCAGTTAATGAAATTATTATATCCGCTCAGCGCCGGTCAGCCTCCCTGCCCGTCAGGTATGATGATAAAGAGAGCAGCTTTAAAAAGATGTGGCGGATTCCAGGAGAATTTTTCAGGTGTGTTTCAGTTGTACGAAGACCAGGCTTTTTTTAGTAAGGTATATGCTGCTGAAGTAATTTATTTTTCTGATACGGCAAACAATTATTACCGTAAGCGGGAAAATTCTATGTCGTCTGAGGCTGCTAATGAACAGAAGTATCGCAAAGTGCGCTTGTTCTGGGCGGCATGGCTGAAAGATTATCTTAGCAGATCAAAATTTGCAGATGCGGAAATCATGAAGCTATTGGATGATTTTCATGCTAAAGCACTGGCTTCTTATCAGGTTTCAGGGATAACGCTATAATTATTTTTGAGCTTTATAATTACCAAAACAAAAAGCATACAAAGGCCGCACATTAAGCCAAGCGTAGGTGCAGGTATTCTTGTTAGGCCCCAGCCTGTAACGTAAGAACCCATAACATCGCACAAGTTTATTAAAGCCAGGTAGGTTGTAAACTGGGAGCCTTCCACCTTCTTGAGGCACAGTCCCATTAAAATAGGGAAGATGGCAACACTCAGCAACGGATCTGCCAGGTTCCAAAGCATAAGTGCCAGGCCGGAATAATATTGGTGATACCAGAGCCGGTGCGTAATATTGATCACCAGCAAGAAAAGACAGACAGCCCACATCACTTTTACCTGCAAATGTTTCGCCCCAATTTTATCAGAGATATTTCCGGCGATAATTATGGCCATAAAAGTTATGATGCTGCCCCAACCTCCCTGCAGCAGGGATACTTGTTTATCCGGCCATTTTAAAACATTGATCAAATGATACGTGTACGACCGGATATAGACACTGGAACAAAAATAAACGATGGCTATTAGGGCAAAATAATGCAGGCTCTTCTCGCTCGTAATGCCGTTATATATGTTCTTAAAAACAGTTTTAAATGGCGGATCTTTCTCTGCAATGTCTTCCGCTTCACCGGTATTGCCAAAGGCTGGTAATAAAGTATTGTGGCTGTCAATTTTTGTAAAGAAAAAGATTGCTGAAAACGCTAAAAGTGTTGCCGTTTGTGCAAACGCAGCAGTTTTAAAAGAATAGCTGTGTAAAAGGATAGAGAAAAAAGTTGAGCTGAAAGCAATGCCCAATAAAAAACCTCCCCGCATAAAGCCATTCATTTTTCCGCGTTCATTAGCGGGTGCTATGGTAATAGCCATAGCATCTACACTGGCTACCTGAATAGAGGCAAAAATGCTGTGAATAAAAAATATGGCGCTCATTAAAGAGAGGTTGCGCTCCGGCTCTTTTATCAAGAACAAACCGCAGGTTGTAGCAATAGCTGCCCATTGCGAAAAGATGATCCAGTGTTTACGGTTGCCCATACTTGAAAACTGGAAACGGTCAATAAGTGGTCCCCACACAAATTGCAGGATCCACGGTAAGCCTACCACAGCAATGAAAGAGCCTACTTTTTCCGGCGATACATTTTTACCGATGAGATAATTTGCTATAGCAGTGAGGGCAAAGCCGGCAGGTATGCCCTGCATAATGTACAGGTAGAAAAAGGTAAAGTATCTCAACCTGGAACTTTCACTTAAAACAAGACGTGTCATTTTTAGTAAGTGTTAGCAATCTTCTTCATCAATCATGCCGAAGGGAATTTATACTAACTTATAAAACAATTTGAGCTGAAAAAGTTCAGGAGACGGTTAAAAAATTTTTACGGGTCGCCTACATTAAAATACTCCATTAACTTTGAGGAAAAGAACATACTCTTATTGCCGATTTTGGGCAATCAACAGTTCATCATAATCTTTCCATTGCAGCAGCCCTAAAGCGTAAGCTTTTTTTTCACCGGCTGACATGATGAAAGGCGCTTGTTTTTTCATGACGGCAGAAAGAGCATCTATCATCAACTTATAATTATGTGATAAGCCGCAG
The DNA here is from genome assembly GCA_031365305.1 of Chitinophagaceae bacterium. Taxonomy (GTDB): domain Bacteria; phylum Bacteroidota; class Bacteroidia; order Chitinophagales; family Chitinophagaceae; genus Ginsengibacter. The sequence continues at coordinate 2,087 of JANLXV010000165.1, read as the reverse complement.
GAATGGAAATAATAAGTGGCAATAAATTCCTGGTGATGCATAACAGGGAATTGCCTGGTAATACGCAGGTATAAGTCATAATCTTCACAGGCCCGCAAGCTTTCATCATACCTGAAGTGCTCCAACGCCCATCGCTGAAACATGACGGTAGCATGCATGCCCACGTAATTACATTTTAATAAATGTTCATAATGATGATCTGTCACGTTTACCGTAATCTTTTCCACCCTTCCGCTATCCGCCCTTAAAAACTTATAGTTGCCTGAAATAAAAGCTATTTCCTGGTGAGCTTGCAGTGCCTTAAAATTTAGGAAGAGTCCGTCTTTTTCCAGCCAGTCATCTGCATCTAAAAATACAAGAGAACTGCCATGTGAATGATCAATGCCGGCATTACGGGCTGCCGCAAGGCCTTTATTCTTCTGGTAAAAATATTTGATGGCGGGATGCGCCGGTATAACCTGGCTGGTGTGATCTGTAGAGCCATCATCAATTATAATAATTTCAATATTGGGATAGCTTTGCTGCAATACACTACCGATGGCTTTTGGCAAAAATTGCGCATAATTATAGGTAGGAATGATCACGCTTATCAGCGGCAGATATTTAGCGTCGTGTTGCATGGCAGCTAAAATCTTTTTGCAATAAAAGTAAGGGCTTTACATAAATTAGATCTTACTAATTTATACATCTTTTGAGTGATAATGATAAAAAAAGTTGTAAGCAAGATAGCAGACAACAATGGGACTTTTTTATTTTACCAAGTTAGTTATACCCCGGCCTGCGGATAGTTATTTCAATTAATGAAACTCAAGCTGAAGCTGCTGGCACCGCTAACCAAAACGGATGATATACATTTCTGAATTTGTAAACCAAGAATGTAAGGTTATCTTGGCTAACGGATTGTAACAGTCATTATCAAAATTATCACGTCACACTTTTATTATGAAAAAATTGATGCTTTTTATCACCGCCCTTCTTGCTATAACCGCCCTTGCAGTTGCACAGGAAAATGTGGACATGCAAATGATGCAAAAAATAAAGGATGAAGAAAAGAACAATTCCCAGATCAGCATGATTGCGCATAACCTTACCGATGTATGCGGGCCGCGGCTTACCAACTCCCCCGGTTATAACAGGGCGCTGGATTGGGTAACCGGCATCTGCAAACAGTGGGGACTTCAAAATGCGGGCGTGAGGCCTGGGGCGAATTTGGCAAAGGATGGAACAGTGAACAGGCTACGCTTGCTATGAAGGTGCCATACTATGAAAACATCATTGCCTACCCCATACCCTGGTGCAAGCCTACCGGTAAACCTATTACAGCAGACCTGTTCATGTTAAACGATTTTGATTCTGCAACCATTGATAAAGCAGGCGATTCCTTAAAAGGAAAAATAGTAATGATAAAACCAGGTTCGCCGGACATCCCTGATGCTTTTAAAGCATATAGCATTAGGTATGCGGATACGGCTCTGAATCATCTGCCCGATACTTACATGGTTAGCCGTGCGCAAATGGAAGGCTATTTGCCATACATCAAAAAACAATATTACACCGCCTTATACTTAGAGAAAAAAGGCGTAGCAGCCCTTATACGCAGCAGCAGAGATTCCAGGGATGGTACTGTGTTTGTAGATGGCGGCACCGGCTATGCAAAAGGCTATGAGGCAACTCTACCTGAAATGAAAACAAGCCGTGAAGATTATTTAAAATTGACACGGTTAATGCAGGATCACAAAAAAGTAACCTTGTCATTAGATGTGCAAACGACGTTTTATGATAAGGACCGTACAGGCTATAATGTAGTGGCAGAAATACCCGGTACAGACCCAACGCTAAAAAGTGAAGTGGTTATGCTTGGTGGACATTTAGATTCCTGGGCAGGGGGAACAGGTGCCACAGATAATGGTGCAGGCTGCATTGTGATGCTTGAAGCCATGCGTATTTTAAAAACATTAGGCATACAACCACGGCGCACCATACGTATTGCATTATGGGGCGGTGAAGAGCAGGGCTTGTTTGGTTCGTTTGGCTATGTAAAAAAACACTTTGGCGACCCCGCTACCATGCAGCTAAAACCGGAGCAG
>JANLXV010000162.1:0-2323 GCA_031365305.1 Chitinophagaceae bacterium | reverse complement strand
CAGATGCCGGCAAAACCTGGACGGAGATTGTAAATGGTATAACACCGGCCCCGATAAACGTTGTTCGTGAAGACCCGCAGCAAAAAGGCGTTTTGTATGCAGGTAGTGAAACCGAAGTTTTTACTTCTTTGGATGAAGGTGCTCACTGGCAATCGCTGCGGCAAAATATGCCAGCAACGTCCATTCGTGATTTAGTGATTAAAGATGATGACATAGTGGTAGGCACGCATGGCCGTGGCTTTTGGATCATGGATAATGTGACGTCGTTGCGGCAGCTTGCCATGCAAACCACGGCAGCTTCCCGTTTATATAAACCGGCATTGACGTATCGTGTGCGTTGGAATACGTGGACTGATACACCCTTACCACAGGAAGAACCGGCAGGCGAAAATCCGCCGGATGGTGCATTGATAGATTTCTTTCTTGACCATGATTATAAAAATGTTTCTCTCGAGATTTTTGACAGCGCTAATAATCTTGTGCGCCGTTTTACCGATCATGATACACTCTATACTATTCCACCTAATAATGTTCCGCCCTATTGGATAGCGCAACAAAATATTTTGTCGGGCGTGAAGGGCTCACACCGGTTTGTGTGGGATCTGCATTATCAACCTTTAAACATACCGCCGCAATTTCCTATAAGCGCTGTTTATAAGAAGACCAATCCGCAGCCGACATCGCCCTGGGTAATGCCGGGGAGATATACCATCCGGCTCACTACAGATAGCACTGCGTTTGACCAGGTGCTGACGGTTAAGATGGATCCACGGGTTAAAACTTCGCTGGTAGAACTTCAAAACCAGTTTGATCTTTCAATGATATGCTACCATAACCTGCAGGCATTAATTGATGTTCGTTCTTCACTTATGCGTCGTCGTGATGAGATGAAAAATAAGATGTCTGCCACAAAAAAGTCCGCTGCGAAAGGCGGCAATTACATGGCTGCAATAGATACTTTGCTTGAACCAAAAGATAAGACAGCCTTTGGTGTTAACAGGCTCTACAATTCTTATTTGTATTTAATGAATGTGTTGCAGCAAAGCGACATGTCACCTACGTCCCAGACTGTTACAGCGGTGAAGTTGCTTGATGACAAGCAGCGCCAGCTTAGTGCAGGATGGAAAAAATAGGTATTGCTGTAAGGGGATGTAGACCTGTAAAGTATTTTCACCATTGTTACAAAAAAAGAGAAGATGTACAGCGGGATTTTCTAAAGTGCAATTCTCATACAATTATCAAATATGAGAGCGCAATGCTTTAAGTGTGGACTTCTTGGATCAAAGATATATTCATTCAGAAGATGAACTATATTCATTATAATCCAATTGAAGCTTGCTTATCTGCTTATACGGAACACTACAAAATTCCTCAGCAAAATTTTATAAAACCGGTGTACATGACTTCGGGTTTATTACAGACTGGTTGGACTAATGCTGTTGTTGGTGAAGCCAATTCCAGGACCAGCGGCACAAACACCAACAACGGTGAAAAAATCATTAAATTTTTTACTCTTGTTTAAAGAAATTATTGCTGCAAATAAACTTGTTTAATTTTCAGATGTTCTTTTTGCAGGATGTCGTAATCACTTGCGGTTGTTACGATTTCACTGCGGCTTTCAGCACTGTAAGGCATACCACTTTCATAACTTATAACTACATCGCCTTCGCCGTTGCCTTTTAATACTCCTGAGCTATCACCTGAAGCAAAGAGGAGTGAAGTAGTAATCGTTAGGCTATCACCGGAACGCTGCGTTGGTACATAAAAGGTTTTTATTTCAATTGGCGCTTTGGTTACCATAGTTAAGGTGTTTGACCATCTAAAACCTGGTGTCGCTTTTTTTACCGGCGGTATAGCAAACGTGCGGTTTAGCAAATCTGTTATCGCATTCACACTAATGTAGTCTTGCAACCATGATTTCGCTAAACCATATTCACGGTGAGACCTGGCTGAAATTCGGGAAATCATTTGGGGTACATTATCTACCTTTTGAACCACACCATTCTTATTTATATTAAATACAAGAAAAAGCCCATGGGCATAATAGCCTAATGAATCTAAAAAAGGTAATGGGTTATCTAACACCTGTAGCCTGGAAAGATCTACATTTAGGATCGTCATGCTCACAGGAGGTATAATGGCAACATATTGATCAAAGCTTAATTTACAGGTGTAGCCGCTGTCATTTTCCATGATATTTTTTAAGGTGAAAATGATTTTAGATGTATCAGCACGTTGAACAGGATTTCCCTGATATGTAAACCCTTGAGTAGAACTTTTAACCAGGGAAAATTGATAAGGTTTATTTAGCAAAGGCCGGAAG
>JANLXV010000160.1:0-10928 GCA_031365305.1 Chitinophagaceae bacterium | reverse complement strand
GATGATTTTATTCTTCTTTTCCAGCCCACAAATAACACGGTCAATGGCATCCTGGAAATCTGACATGTCTACGGCGTCTTTGCCTTTCCTGGCGGCAATCAGGGCTGCTTCATTGCACACATTGGCAATATCGGCACCTGCAAAACCGGGCGTGTGTTCGGCCAGCTTATAAATGTCAAAGGTCTGTGAAATTTTTATGGGCTTCAGGTGTACATTAAAGATATGTTCGCGGCCGTTTAAATCAGGTTTGTCAATTTCAATCTGGCGGTCAAAACGGCCCGGGCGCAGCAAAGCAGAATCCAGTACATCGGGCCTGTTGGTAGCAGCCAGCACAATAATGCCGCTTTCACCACTAAAGCCATCCATTTCAACAAGCAACTGGTTGAGCGTATTCTCGCGCTCATCATTGCTCATCATCATGTTCTTACCACGGGCACGGCCAATAGCGTCTATCTCATCTATAAAAATGATACAAGGCGCTTTTTCTCTTGCCTGCTTAAATAAGTCTCTTACACGACTTGCACCCACGCCAACAAACATCTCTACAAAATCACTACCACTAAGGCTGAAAAACGGCACCTGAGCCTCACCGGCCATAGCTTTTGCAAGTAAAGTTTTACCGGTGCCTGGAGGACCTACGAGCAATGCGCCTTTCGGGATTTTTCCACCGAGTGCAGTATATTTTTTTGGATTTTTAAGAAAGTCAACAATTTCCATTACCTCAACTTTCGCTTCATCTAAGCCGGCTACATCGCCAAAGTTTATATTTACCCGTGTGCCTTTATCAAATAACTGGGCTTTGGATTTGCCAATATTAAATATGCCACCCGGGCCGCCGCCACTGCCACCGGCGCCAACTTTGCGCATCATCATTATAAATAACAAGCCTATCAATAATATGGGTAGCAGTGTGCTCAGTATGGTGCCAAACACTTCTCCTTCATCATCATAGGTTGTGGCAAATTTTTTCAGATTTGGATTCTCTTTTCGAAAATCATCCATTTGCTCGGTAAAGGTTTTGTCATCACTAATGGTAAAATAAAGTTCAGGCTGATCAAGTTTTGCCAAAGCTTCATATTGCGATGGCCTGAATAATGAAGTGTAGAATGGCGCATTAGATGTAAGTGAATCTTTATTAATAGCAAAGCGAACAATTTTTTTATTTCGCACAATAGTGATCTTTTCAACATCACCTTGCTTTACAACTTCCCAAAAGTTTTCTGTATTGGTTTCGATACCGCCTGTACCTACATTTTTAAAATAGTTGTAACCAATTATGGCTGCGAAGAGAATTCCATATATCCAATAAATATTAAACTTTGGGCGTTTCTTCTGGTCTTCGTCTGAAGCGCCGTTTGTACTTCCCGGGATCACTCTCCTGGTTGGTTTTTTCTGATTGTTGTCATTTGCCATATTAATCCTCTTGCTATACTTGAACTGGTCTATAAAAACAGTAAGATATATTATTTGTTTAATAGTGTTTTAGCAGGTTGCTGCGGTTTAACAGTTTATCCTGCATGTTCCATTTGCGGTGCATCGCTCCACATTTCTTCTATCTGGTAAAATTTCCGTGGTTCAGGCAACATTACATGTACCACTATATTCACATAATCAGTTAGTATCCATTGCTGCCCTGCATGTCCTTCATGCCTATACGGCAACTCTCCACATTTTTGTTTTACTTCATATTCTACATTATCCGCAATTGCTTTTAGCTGTGTATTATTGGTGGCTTCACAAATCACAAAAAAATCAGCCACTGCTTCGGGAATTTTACGAAGATCAAGGCTGACGATCTTTTCACCTTTTTTATCCTGTATGGCCTGTATAATGGTTTTGAAAATTTTGCTGTTACGGGTTAATCTTGTGTAACTTTTGCGCCTGGGAATTGATTCGGTTAAATTATTCAAATGCGGTTATATTTTGCCGAACAGAAGAGACATGAACGGGTTTTAAAAATGATCTGGTTTTTACTCACCATATTTATTGTATATCTCAAAAGTACTAACTACCAGTGAATGCACATACTGAAAGGCCTTTTATAATACTTGAGACGGTAGATAGCACCAACAACTATGCCATGGGAATTATTGATGTAGGACTGGCAGAACATGGTTTTACGGTAATGGCGCTTGAGCAGAGCCAGGGCAAAGGGCGGCAGGGTAAAACGTGGTTAAGCGCCGCCGGTGAAAATATGATGTGCACTATCATTCTTTCAACTGAGCAATTAAATATTCAACAGCAGTTTAAGTTTACGGCAACCATTGCCATAGTATGTGCAACAGTAATTGGTAAAGTTTTAACTACATCATCAGCATTTAAAATAAAATGGCCTAACGATTTATTTATTAATGACAGGAAGGCAGGCGGTATACTGATAGAAAATAAAATTTTGGGCTTAACCTGGCGCTGGGCGGTAGTTGGGATTGGCATAAATGTAAACCAAACCGGGTTTCCCGATGAACTGAAACAAAAAGCCACTTCTTTAAAAATTGAAACAGGAAAGGACTATAACCTGGAAGAATTAGCACGACGTTTATCGCAGGATATTGTTTCAGCCGTAGATAATTTATCATTAAACTCTTTTGAAGATGTAATACAGGATTACAACAATCTTCTATATAAAAAAGATGAAGCAGTTAAATTGAAAAAAGACAACCGGATTTTTGAAACGATGATTAAATCAGTGGATAGCGGCGGCAACCTGATAACTTATGATGTTGTTGAAAGAAGCTTTGCTGCAAATGAGATCAGTTGGGTGTTATAAAAATTCTGCAGCCCGTGCCTCTTTCTCGTAGGGGTTATTATAATAGCCATGCTTTATACTTTGCCACAAATATTTCAGCAGGAAGAAATAGCGCCCATGCTTTTTGAATTGCTCAATATGACAAAGCTCATGCTTAAGCCAGCGTTTATTATTGATCAACTCATCTCTCGTAGTGTTACACAGGTGAATGGTGTTCCCGATAACAATGGCTAAGCCTTTCACACGCAGTTTACGTGCAGCCATGTTGGCTATCCATGAATTCTCTTTGATTGTTATTGCTGATATATTTAAATCACTGCCCAGGTTTTAAATTTTTTAATTTTTAATTTTTAATTCCTCCCACGCTTTTAAAATTTCAGCCGTATGATTAGCAGACCTCGGTTTTTTAAATATTTTTCTTATTATGCCTTTTTCATCAACTAAAAATGTTGTACGATGCAGGCCCATGTATTTTCTGCCATATAAATTTTTCTCGCCCCAAACGCCGTATTTATCAATTACTTTTTTTTCGGGATCAGCCAGTAGGCTGAATGGCAGTTGAAATTTGCTGATGAATTTCTGATGTTTTTTAACTTCATCCGGGCTAATGCCCAAGACTATGATGTCGTTTTTAGTGAGGTCTGAAAAGTTATCTCTCAGGTTGCAAGCCTGCGTTGTACACGTTGGTGTATCATCTTCAGGGTAGAAATATATTACGACCTTTTTACCTCTAAAATCATTCAAACTTATTTTACGTCCTGCTTCATCGGGTAAGGTAAAAAGTGGCGCTTTATCGCCTTCGGTTAATGTGATCACTATAAAAAATTATCTGGTAAAATGATATGTTTTGACGGTTGTATTTCCTGCAATATCCTGCACACTTATTTGTAATTCATGCGGGCCGGGATGGCATTTCTCATCAAACCGGGAAATAAAAGTTTTGCCTTTATCATTAGAGAATCGGAGCCATTTTCCATCCAGCTCAGCTCTGAAATTCTGCAGCTCTTCATAATTGTCTTTTATGGTAAACATAATTTGTGTTGCAGAAGTAAGCACAGCATTCTCTTTTAAATTATAAGCATATACTGTTGGCGGGCTTTCATCATTCACCAATTGAAAACTACCAAAGTTTCTAAACTTGCCTGCGAACCAGCCATCTTTATACGTTGCTCTAAAAACCTCTGTTTTGCCGCCCCATTGCCGCACCATTATTACGTGTGCTGTATCGGGGTTAACCAAATCAATGTCTGGTTTTATTTTTATTGAGAATGAATCCTGTACAGGGATAAGGCCAGATTGTACCTGGTGTAATTTTGAAATAGCGCCGGGCGTTGAAGATGCAGTTTTTGTGTAAGTAAACCTTAGCGAATCGTACAGGGCCTTATCATCTAATACAAGTTGTATATCATCTTTTTCAAAAACATTCATAGAGTTAGGCTCAAAGTTTTCTACCTGATTAGTTATACCGTTCCCGATATTACAAGATGAATTATTTCTTTTGATCCTGAACCGGATTTCAGAAGTATTCCCGCTGGCGTCTTTTATTATTATTCTAACATCATGAATGGAATCGTCTGTTAAGTTTATTACACCATCGCTTGCGCCATCTTTATAAACACTTTCAGGATAGCCCGGAAGCCTGCTTAAATGCTGTATATAAGGCCCGCCGCCTGCTTTTAGTTTATGATCAATGTGGGCATTGATATAGCGTGTCTCATCATAGCTGATGCTATCTAATTTAAAAGATGACATCAAAGTATTATCAAAATATACTTCACCTTCAAATACACCATTGTTATTGGCAGAGCCGGTGTATTTGTCGTAGCCGGAAAAACCGAAGCTCACTTTATCAAAAGCTAGTATCGTAGGCGTTGTGGGCTGATAGATACCGCCTGCGTATTTTAAGCCATACAATTTAGGCGTTTGACTGTAGGTGCTCAGGTTCCTATTATATACAGCAAGCCTCAATAAAGATGGCGGTATATTATCATTAACAGGAAAGTTAAACAGTGATGGGTTTAACACCTTGTCACTTTCTGTATCCCTGATCTCAAAATGAAGATGCGGCCCCTGTGACCCACCGGTATTGCCACTATAAGCTATAAAGTCGCCTTGCTTTACGGGGAAAAGATTTGCAGGCACATCAATATAAATGGACCATTGCTCAAGTTTATACTGTTGCTCTTTTACATACTCTTCCAAAGCGGGAAAAAAATTATTCAGGTGAGCATATAATGTAGTTAAACCATTGGGATGATTAATATAAATGGCCCTGCCAAAACCATAAGGTTCAATTTTTATTTTGGCAATGTATCCATCTGCCGCAGCCACAACAGGCATATTTTCCTTATGATCTGTTTTGCAATCCAGCCCCATGTGAAAATGGTTAGTGCGTAATTCCCCAAAATTAGCCGCAAGTGCAGGGGTTGCTTTTACCGGGTATGTAAAATAATTTACCGGCACATTTTTTATTGAAGTTTGAGCCGGGACTGAAAAAAAGGAACAGAAAAAAATAAAAAAAAGGAACGGTTTATGTACAGTAACATTTCTTAGCTTCATCTTTAAAATTCAGATGCAAATTTAAATATATCGTACCTCACAACTAAAAAAACAAAGATTATGTCGAAAGCAAATACCGTTGGAGCTTTAATTTTAGGCGCAGCAGTTGGTGTAGCATTACTTAAGTTTTATAGCATGCCTAAAGAAGAGAAGGATGAGTTTATTGATAATATTAAGAATAAAGCCCATGACCTGCTTGACGATGCAGAAGGAACTGTGGAACGCATTAAAGATCATTTTGCTGAAATTGATTCAAAGCAACCTAATGAGTGGGTAGATAAACTTTTTGTGATAAAGCGGCTGATTACGGAATTGTTCGGTCCTGAAAGACGATACCTCAGTAATTAAGGGCTTGCTTTTCTAAATCGGGGAATTGTGTAAACATTGGTGCATCCAATGTACATTTGCACGCAAAATTTTTGGCCGCCTTATGCCCCGTAATACAAAGTTTGAAACTGTTTTGATCATTGGCTCCGGCCCTATTGTTATTGGTCAGGCCTGTGAATTTGATTATTCCGGCACCCAGGCCGCCCGTAGCCTGCAGGAAGAAGGCATAAAAGTTATCCTGATTAATAGCAACCCTGCAACCATTATGACCGATCCGATAATGGCTGACCGGGTTTATCTTTTGCCCCTTACTATAGAAAGTATTGAACAGATCATCAATGAAAATAAAATTGATGCTGTGCTGCCTACAATGGGCGGCCAAACTGCGCTTAACCTTTGTAAAGAAGGCGATGAATTGGGCATTTGGGAAAAACATAATATTGAATTAATTGGTGTAGATATCAAAGCCATTGATAAAGCCGAAGACAGAGAAAAATTCAGGCAATGGATGATCGAAATGAATATTCCTGTAGCTGAAGCCCATACTGCTACAGGAATATTCATTTTTGGAAGGCAAAGAATTTGCCCAGGATATTGGGTTCCCGTTGGTGATAAGGCCGTCGTTTACTTTAGGTGGCAGTGGTGGTAGCCTGGTATATCATAAAGAAGATCTGGATGAAGCATTGAACCGTGGTTTGCAGGCATCGCCCATGCATGAAGTGCTTGTTGAGAAAGCGGTTTTAGGCTGGAAAGAATTTGAACTGGAATTGCTGCGTGATATGAATGATAATGTAGTGATCATTTGTACTGTGGAAAATTTTGACCCGATGGGTGTGCACACCGGTGACTCGATAACTGTTGCCCCGGCCATGACGTTGAGTGACACCGCTTTTCAGAAAATGCGTAACACCGCTATCGCCATGATGCGTAACCTCGGCAATTTTGCCGGCGGTTGTAATGTTCAATTTGCTTTAAACCCCCAAACAGAAGATATTATAGCCGTTGAAATCAATCCAAGGGTTAGCCGCTCTTCAGCCCTGGCCTCAAAGGCTACCGGTTATCCTATTGCTAAAATAGCTGCAAAGCTGGCCATTGGTTATACGCTTGACGAACTTAAAAACCAGATCACCAAAACAACATCTGCTTACTTTGAACCTGCGCTTGATTATGTGATTGTAAAAATTCCCCGCTGGAATTTTGATAAGTTCAAAGGTGCCGATGACACACTTGGCCTGCAGATGAAATCTGTCGGAGAAGTTATGGCTATAGGCAGAAGCTTTGCTGAAGCAGTACAAAAAGCCTGTCAGAGTTTAGAGAACGAAGCCGTTGGTTTAGGCTACTATGGTAAGAGCATGATGTATGCAGAGGAGATCATTGAGTATTTAAAAGTACCTAAGTGGGACAGGATATTCCGCATAAAAGATGCTCTGATGATGGGCGTAAGCGTTAAACGCATTTGCCAGTCAACAGGCATTGACCGCTGGTTCATTTACCAGATACAAAAGATCTGCGATTGCGAAAAAGAAATTGCTATACACGATCTGGAATCTTTACCTGAAGAATTATTACGCCAGGCTAAATCTTTGGGCTTTAGTGATGAACAGATCATCAGGATCATGAAAGATGGCAGTGAAGATGAAGATGTATATCAAAAAAGAATGGCGCTTGGTATAAAGAGAGTTTATAAAATGGTTGATACCTGCAGCGCAGAATTTGAAGCCAAGACGCCTTACTTCTACTCAACTTTTGAAAACAGCCCCCTCCAAACCTCCCCCGGTGGGGGAGGCTTAAGCACCCTAATTTCGAGTGAAAATATTTTAACGGGTAAAGCTTTTATCACGAACGAAAAAACGTTAGAAGCCAAAGCACCAAAAGTCTCCCCCACCGGGGGAGACCTGCCTGCCGGACAGGCAGGTTTAGAGGGGGCTTTAAAAGGGGCTGACTCTGGCTCCATTATCGTCCTTGGTTCCGGCCCAAACCGCATAGGCCAGGGCATTGAGTTTGACTACTGTTGTGTACATGGGTTACTGGCCATTAAAGAATGCGGCTACCAGGCCATTATGATCAATTGCAACCCCGAAACCGTTTCCACAGATTTTGACATCGCCGATAAATTATATTTCGAACCGGTTTTTTGGGAACATATCTGGGAGATCATAGACTATGAAAAACCAGTTGGCGTTATCGTTCAGTTAGGCGGACAAACCGCTTTAAAACTTGCCCGAAGATTGCATGATAAAGGCATAAAGATCATAGGAACATCTTATGATAATATGGACATTGCCGAAGATCGCGGCCGCTTTAGCGACATGCTGAAAGAGCTGCATATTCCTTATCCCAATTATGGTACTGCCTTCGATACTGATGATGCAATTGAAGTAGCTAAAAAAGTTGGTTACCCGGTTTTGGTACGTCCAAGTTATGTACTGGGTGGACAGAGGATGCGTATCGTTTTAAATGACGAGGAACTGGAAAAAGGCGTATTGAGTTTATTAAAACATTTACCAGGCAATAAAATCTTAATAGATCATTTTTTAGACCGCTGCCAGGAAGCGGAGATAGACGGCATATTTGATGGTGATGATTTTCATGTGATGGGTGTGATGGAACATATTGAGCCGGCAGGTATACATAGCGGCGACAGTAATGCTGTTCTGCCGCAATTCAACCTGTCGCCATTGATCGTGCAGACAATGGAAGAGTATGCTGAAAAGATTGCGAGAGCATTGAATATTAAAGGGCTTATAAACATACAATTCGCCATTAAAGAAGGAAATGTTTTTGTGATAGAAGCCAACCCAAGAGCGTCCCGTACAACACCTTTCATTGCCAAAGCCTATAACATTCCTTATTTAAATGTTGCAACTAAAATAATGCTTGGGGCTGCTAAGCTTAAAGACTTCACTTTTGAAAAAAATATGCAGGGTTTTGCCATAAAAGAGCCTGTGTTTTCGTTCAACAAATTTCCCGGTGTTAATAAAGAACTTGGCCCGGAGATGAAAAGCACCGGTGAAGCCATTCGTTTCATAAAAGACTTACGTGATCCTTATTTTAGAAATTTATATAAGGAAAGAAGTATGCATTTGAGTAAATAAAGGTGTTTTAAAGATCGTGGCCTCGGAGAGTATAAATTATTATTAATTTCTCTTTCACTTCGTAAACAAGCCTGTCACTATCGGTAATTCTTCTTGACCATTTACCTGAAAGATTATATTTTAATGGTTCAGGCTTTCCTATTCCTCCGTATGGTGATTGAATAATTGATTCAATCAAAGTTCTTATTCTTTTTAGTACTGACACTTTACCACTTAGATTCTACCAATCCAAATCTCTTGTCGCTTCTTCAGTGAAAATTACTTCCATATATCTTCCAGGTTAACTTTATAAACCCTGCCAGCGCTAAAGTCGTCTTCACTTCTTTTAATTTTTGCCAGAAATTCGGGATTATAATTTTCAGCCTGAGGCTCTTCCTCATAGGCTACATTCAAAGCCTGGCAAAAAGCTTTCACAGCAGTTTGTTTAGCTTCATTTTTTGGAAGAATTAATAAATTGTCCATATTCAAATTTAGGTAATTCCATTTTTATTTATTAGCTATCTCTTGCAGACTATTTTTTTATATTATATTAATGGTAACATCCTGTTGCTATGCATCGCTTTGCCATTCCCATCTGGAAGAGTTAGCATTTTGTAAGATTGCTGTTGCCAATAATAGCAGGCATTTTAATTCAATATTATCTATCGTTAGAGCTATCAGTTATTGTTGTTGCGCTGATTTCTTTTAGCCTGGTACTACTGTTATTTCGCTTTCTGCCTTTGTCATTGCAATTCAAAATACAGGGTATACAAGGCATGGCGCTGCTATTGTTTATCGCAGCCAGCGCAGCACTATTTACTTATATAGACGATGACAGAAACTTCCTCTCATGGTATGGCAATCAATATAATAAAGACAGATACTTAGTTGTAAAGATCAATGAGCCTGTACAGGAAAAAACAAGGTCTTATAAAGCTGAAGCAGTGGTTGATCAGATCATAACTAATGATAGTGTTTATGCATGTTCGGGCAAACTCTTATTATATTTTGAAAAGGATAGCAACCAACAAATTTCGCTTCAATACGGCAGCAGGATCATCTTTAAAAAATCATTACAGGAGATCACAAATTCCGGTAACCCAGGCGCATTTAATTATAAAGGGTATTCTGCCTTTCAACACATCTTTCACCAGGCATTTTTAAAAAAGAATGATTGGGTAGTTCTTACAGGCATTGAGCGAAACGCTTTCATGCAATTTATTTATGTAACAAGAGAAAGAGTACTAAATATTTTAAAGGAGACCGTGCACGGCAAAAATGAATTAGCCATTGCCGAAGCCTTATTGATTGGTTACAAAGCTGATCTTGACAAAGACCTGGTACAGGCCTACAGCAATACCGGCGTTGTTCATATCATCGCTATTTCAGGCTTACATCTTGGTATCATTTATCTTATTTTAATAAAGCTGTTTGAACGCATTGGCTTTTTTAAAAGACAGAAATTATTAACAGGTATCGTCATCTTAATCTGTCTCTGGATGTTTTCAATAATTACCGGCGGATCGGCCTCTGTACTGCGTTCTGCGGTAATGTTCACCTGTGTGGTTGCCGGTAAAAGTTTTAATAAAAAAACATCAATTTATAATTCCCTGGCAGCTTCGGCCTTTTTGTTACTCTGTTATAATCCTTATTATTTGTGGGATGTTGGCTTTCAGTTATCTTATTGCGCTGTAGTGAGTATTGTCATGTTTCAGCGGCCGGTATTAAATCTTTTTTATGTAAAGAACTGGTGGCTTAAACAGTTATGGAACCTCGTGGCTATTTCATTGGCCGCACAAATATTAACCTTCCCTGTTTGCCTGTTTTACTTTCACCAGTTCCCGATTCTTTTCCTCTTAAGCAATATTGTTGCCGTACCATTATCCAGTGCTATTGTATTAGGTGAAATATTTCTCTGTGTCATTTCATTCATTCCGGTTATTGCCACAGTGGTTGGTAAACTGCTCTCCTGGTTTATCTGGTTAATGAATACATATATAGAAAGAATTGAGGCTATTCCCTTTTCCTTATGGGATGGTTTGCAGATAAGTGTTCTACAGGCCATACTATTGATCCTTTTAGCGGTTGGGGCTAGTTATTGGTTAATGGAAAAATCAACAAGAGGATTAAAACTGGGATTATTTTCATTACTGGGCTTTGTTGCATTACGATCATACTCATTTATACAAAGCAACCAGCAGCAAAAGATCATTGTATATAAT
>JANLXV010000110.1:0-5308 GCA_031365305.1 Chitinophagaceae bacterium | reverse complement strand
CAACAGGCGCATCCTGAATTAAACTCCTGAATTTAGCTTCGCTTGCTTCAATTTTTTTACGGCTGGTAACGGGTTCAGTTACATCCTGGCAAAGTGCAATAACGCCGGTTATTGTGCCGTCTGCTTCTTTGTAAGGCTGATAGATGATGTTTAAAAAACCTTCTTTTTTTTCGCCGTTGGCCATTACAAAGTAGGGATGGCCGTATAAATAGATTGACTCTCCCGATTGCATAACGCCCTGCAGTAAAGAGCGGAAATAAGGCTCAGCTTCAGGAACAACCTGAAACAGGGGTTTATTTAAAAGTTCATTAACCGAACGCTCGCTAAGTGCTGCATAAGATTCATTTACAATTTCAACTTTAAAGTCTTCGCCTATTAATACGATCATGCCCACAGGCGCTTCTCTTATAAGGTTGCGAAAACGTTGCTCACTTTCTTTCAACCTGATCTCTTTTTCCTCTAATGCCTTTTTTATTTTCACCCTGTCGGTAACATCTAAACCAATCACCAATACACCCACTGCAATGGGTTCGTTATTTTCATAATAGGGCTGAAACACATAATTCACATACACTGTTTCTTCACGGCCATGCCTTATTAAATCAACAGGTGTTTCATAAGCCTGGAAGGTTTCACCTGTTATCCGGACCTTATTTAATAATTCACCAATACCCTTGTGTTTAATCTCAGGCAATGCTTCTGTAAGAGACATTCCTATCACGTTCTCATCCTTACCCCACAGCAGCATGGTTTGCCTGTTAGCCAATTCAATAATATGATCTTCACCTTTAATGATGTGTATGGCAACAGGTGCCTGCATAAAAAGATCATGTGCCTGCTCAATGCCTTTTATCTTTTGTTCTATTTGTTCAGCCTTAATTTTAGGCGTAATATCTTCTGCCGTATGAATGATGTATTGCACATTGCCAAACTTATCCAACACCGGCTTATTTGTAGCCTGCCAATAATATTCTGCAAAGGTGCCGTTGCCTGCAGGTATGTCGTACCGCTGTATGGGTAACTGGTCACTGTCTTTTGTAGAAATCACTCTTTCAAAAGAAGCCGTTAGATTTTTTTTACCTGTAAAATTCATGTCTTCAGGGCTGGCCGGGAAAGCCTCAAATAAACTTATACCAACAATGTCTTCTATCTTTCTGCCAGACGGCTTTGGGTAATCATCGGTAGAGGCAAGTATGGTAAAGTTTGGGGCGTCAATAGCAAGCAGCACACTATAACCGGGCATATTTTCAAAAGCTGCCTTAAAATCAATGGGAGCTTCTGTTGGGTGTGGATTACAAACACCGGATGCAGGAATCATCAAAGGGAATATTTCGGGCCTAAATTATAACTTTTATTGGCGGTTTGGCCTATTGATGTAACGATCTTTATAAAAAATATGTTAAGGAATATTGTATTAAAGAAACCATAACAATAGCGTTGATATAACCTTAAAAGTCGCCCTGTAAACTATTGTAAAAATATAAACCGTAGAGTTTTGCTGCGCAGCAAACCAGGAGATTTTAATAAAAGATTTCTGTAAAAGTTAAACCAGTTCAGGCTGATTTATATGCCGTAGAAAAACCACATCAGTACCGGCGGCAATATTAATTTTAAAGCCAATGCCCGGACGAATGGCCTGATGTTTAGGCGCCTTTTTTAAAGGGTCTGTGCTTTCGATGGTTTTCACCATTTCCAAAACCGTCTCTTTATTATCACTGTAGGTATAAAACCTATCGCCAACTTTTAAATTCTCTATTGTTGTAAGTGTGTTACGTTCCATAGTGTAATGTACCCCTATTTAGCGGGTTCACCAATTATAATAACCTTTGTGGTAATAGATTTAAACAGCCGCATTACCTGTTAAGCTGTTCTATAAAAGATGATAAATGCCTATCAGGCTTTTTATTGTAATCAAAGTGAAAACATTTAGCCGCTTCTTTCGCTATTTCACGGTAAAGGCTAATAGTCTTACTCAAAGCAAGCCAACTGTTTGCTTTATCAAAACCTGCATAGCAATCACGCAACCTGTTCCAAAGCAAAGGATCAAGCCAGTTTTGCATGTCTCTGCCATAAGGTTTAGGATTGAAATTCATCCCATGCCTGGCGATGTGATGCCACTGCAGCATTTCCAATAAAAAAATTTTTACAGCCTGTTCTCTCACTTTTGCCGTCCACAAATCACCTCTTTTTAAATACTTGGCTACGTGATAACATTCAAACCAAAACTCATTTTCATTATTTTGAAATGCTATGATACCAGGCTTTGACAAGACAAAAGCCTTGTGATCTGGCCGGGCTAATTTACCTGACAGGCTCTGCTTATCGAGTAAAACTTTATAACCATTTTTATAAGCGTCGGGTAACACTTTTTTGGCTGCAAGGGCATGTAACAACTGGATGGGATGAAAAGAGAAATCTATTTTTAAGCCGCCGTCAAAAATGGTAAGGCGTGTTGGAATACTGTACTCTTCAAAAGAAAATTGATCGTGAATACAAAGCCAGGCTTTACCGATATTTAAAAGCCATTCATCGTTTTTTTGGATAAAAGTAAAATCCGTTCCAAAAACAGTTATATCAATATCAGACAGCTTATCAATTGTAGTTTTTGAAGCCAGCGATCCGTTAAGTATTAGAGCTTCCACACTTTTACTCATCTTACCCCAACTTATAATTTTTTGTACAGCTTCATCTTTGCTCATGGCTTGCACCGTTTAGAAGCATTGAATTTAAAATTATTCTGAATATACATGGCAGGCAGGTAAAAATCATTGGGCGATGGCAATAATCCTTAATATTTTTGCCTGATGTAATTATACAAATTTATGTTTTCGGGCATCAGCCAAAGGGTATAAATACAATGTAAAAACAGCAGGCCGGTGCTAAAAACTTTTTACCCAACCATTTCGTCACACCTGTATATCTATGCCTGTAAACCATACTCATTTGGTAATTACCGAGCAAACGTTAATACAGGGTTGTATTGCCGGCGATAGAAACGCACAAACAAAGTTATATAGCCTGTATGCTGCCAGGATGCTGGGGGTTTGCCTGCGCTATTCAAAAAGCCGGGAGGAAGCAGAAGAGATTTTGCATGAAGGTTTTTTACGGGTGTTCAGATATATCAAAAATTTTAAGGGAACAGGATCTTTTGAAGGATGGATAAAAAAGATCATGGTGAATTGTGCCTTATTGCGGTATCGCAACAAATCGCACCAGCAATTTTTTGCCAGCCTGGATGCTTTACCTTATGATGCAGTAAGTGATATAGACATTGTATCAAACCTGGATGCAAAAGAATTGCTTTCGTTTGTCCAGGCCTTGCCTGCAGGCTATCGCCTTATTTTTAATTTATATGTATTTGAAGGCTATAAGCACAGGGAAATAGCCGAAGCTTTAGGTATTGCAGAAGGTACTTCCAAATCAAATCTTTCTGACGCCCGTGCGCTTCTTCAAAAAGCTTTAACCGCAAAAAAAAAATTAGTGTACTCAAATAGTGAAGTATGAAGAAAGATTTACATGATATTGATGACTTATTTCGTTCAGCGCTCAATGACTATGAGGAAGCCCCGCCTGCCTGGATAAAAGAAAAGCTTGATGCCACACTTAAAAAAAACCCCAATAGGTCTGAAAAAAGAAATTTTACCGGCTGGAAAAAAACGTTGCTGTTTTTAGTATTGCTTGCAGCAGGTTTTAATTTGTATGAATTATCACTTCTTAAAATTAATTCTCTCCACGGATTCAACTCCATTAACAGTAAAATTTTACATCAATCTGCAACAGAAAAAAATAACACTATTGAAATTAATAATTTAAAAGATGCAGTAACTCATCAGGAAATTAGTGCTTATGAGAAAAACCATGCAGAAAAAAAACAGGCGCAACAGATTACTATCCTTCAGACAGATCACCATTCTATAGCTCATCAAAAGCAATGGGAAAGCACTTTATTTTCTAACCAAAATATAATTGAAACAAATGATAAAAGTGTTTCAGCAAGAGGTACCTCATACATTCAGCAAAATATTCCGGCAAAGGAAACAGCCGATTATCTAAATGAAAAAAATAATATACCTAAAACGCCTGATGTATCAGCTTTTTTAAAAACAGATGCTATCACAGATTCGCTTTTTAAAAAAAGTACAGGGGCAAATACAACAAAGCATAAAGAACAATCTTTTAAATCTTTTTGGATGATAACGGCTTATGCCTCTTATGAAAGAGTGGGCTACCGGCTCGACAGCGACATTCCGGATAACATAACATCCATTAAACACAGTGAAGTACATGAGCCTTCTTTTTCCCTCGGAATTTTAGGAACACGTCAACTCAAAAAACATTGGGGGGTACAAGCCGGTGTTGTTTATAACCAGACTGATATTGGCATTACCCCGCAAAAATTATATGCACTGCAAGATCCTGCGGGACATATCGCTTTTAAATATGTTACTTCCTCCGGCTATGCTTATATAAAACCAGGCTTAGGCGCACCGCCTGCAATTGGCGACAGCCTTATTACCACAGATGGAAAGCATCGGCTAAAAAGTATAAGCATTCCACTGGTTTTAAAATATGCTGCAACAACGGGTAAGCTTACAATTACACCGGGCGTTGGTGCTGAAGTTAGCGTGGTAACAAGCGCTAAAATTGAAACTGAAGTAGAGCGTCCATCAAGCCCGGAAATGGTTTTTATCAATAAGCTGAATGGGGCAAAGCCATTTTATATTTCCCTGGTTGCTGATGCTGAATTGCGTTATGCAATAAATAAAAAGCTGTCTTTAAGCCTGCGGCCTGCCATAAGGGTCGCTATATCTCCCGCTGCAAAAAATAATATAGTTGAAACTTTTCCGAAAAGCATAGGCACTGGCATATCATTAACCCGGAAGTTCTGATTTAAATAAGCCAGTATTGCCATTGCATCATCTTCTAAAAAAAGGAAGACGTTCTAATAAATGTCTTCCTGCCACTATTTTTTATTGCCCGTTACAACTTTCCATCTTTTAAACTTTTATTAGCAGGCTAACACATAATACAGGCTAATGTTTATTTTGAAGATGACTATCGCTTCGGTTAAAATAATTATTGAGGCTAATATGGTTTAATGAAAGATTCTGCCTTACCCAACCAAAACCATTCTCACTGCTATCTGTCTTTTTATCCGGATACTTGATTCATCATTATAAAATTTAAAAAAATGAAATATTTAACACTAATAGCAACCCTGCTTATATTAATGATAACAGCTTGTAAAAAAGACAGACCCCGTGTGATTGATAGAAGCTATAAGCCAGATGTTTCACCATCAAAATTT
>JANLXV010000069.1:0-2103 GCA_031365305.1 Chitinophagaceae bacterium | reverse complement strand
ACAGAGTTAGGTGGCGTTGTAGTTACAGCTCTTGGCATTACAAACCACACACGCCAGCTTGGTTTCTCGGTAACTGAAGTAAAAGGTTCTGAAATTGCCAGGACGAATGAGATTAACCCTATCAACGCATTGCAGGGCCGTGCAGCAGGTGTGCAGATTGACCAGGGGGCTGGCGGCCTGTTTGGTAACACTAAAATTCTTATCCGTGGTAACTCCACGCTGGGTACTAACAACCAGCCCATATTTGTTGTGGATGGAGTTATAATGGATAATGGGGTTTTTAATGGTACAGGCCGCGATTTTGGAAATGACTTTAAAAACCTGAACACTGAAGATTTCGAATCCATATCAGTATTAAGAGGTTCAGCCGCTGCGGCGCTTTACGGCAGTCGTGCGATTAATGGTGTTATATTAATCACCACTAAAAAAGGATCAATAAAAAAGGGTATCGGTGTTTCCGTTACACAATCGGTAACAATGTCTGACCCTTACGCAGGCCCTAAATTCCAAAACCTTTTTGGCGGCGGAACGGTTGGTGCTTTCTTTACTGATAACCGTGAACCTAACTATAAGGCCGATGAAGCCTGGACAACCAAGGTATTTCCTGTTGACCCTATCACAGGAGAAGAATACATTGACCGGCAAATTTATCGTGAACTTGAAAACTGGGGCCCACGCATGATTGGGCAGGAAGTAAGAAATTATGATGGCACCACCACAAAATATCTTCCGCAGCCGAACAACTTTGTTGATGCTTTTCAAAAAGGCTATGGCAGCAACACCAATGTTGCATTGGAAGGTGGCAGCGAAAAATCTACATTCAGGTTATCTTACAATCACAACCAGGGAGAGGGTATTGTAAGGACAAATAAGTTCGACAAAGATGCCTTTGATATTCGTGCAACACATCAGCTTACAAAATTCATCAACATTGATGCGGGTGTTGCCTACAGCCGGTTTAATGGCGAAAACCCGCCACGCCTTGGCGGCCTTGATGCCTTTGGCTCTTACAATTTTGGCCACATGTTTAGCTGGGTTTTGCCAAGAAACTATGATACCAAATACTGGATGCAGCCTGATAAATATACCAGCATTTTCGGCGGTGCGCCAGACCTGAGTGATGCCAATGAACCTAACAAAGCGCCTGAATCAAGGTTCTGGTTTAATTTATATAATAATAAATACCTGCAGAACGAAGAATTACTACGAGGCAGAATTACCGTAAATGCAACGCTTACATCGTGGGCCAAATTGGTGTTGGAAGGTAACGTAAGCAACGTATATATAAAGAAAGAAAATAAGGAATTGGGAGAAGGAAAGAATTATTCAGGAGGTGCATACGCTCTTGGTTTTGAAAATAAGCAAAGTAAGTTTTTGAAAGCCTTGCTGATGATGAACAAAGACATCACGTCAGACTTAAGTGCCTCGGGTTACATTGGTGCGGAAGTGCAGCGCTTTGAAAATTCATTTTCTTATAATGAAACAAGCGGTGGTTTAAACTACCCCGGCAATTATTTCATCACAAATTCAAAAAACCCGGGCATTGTATCGGGCGGTATCAGCAGTTCTAAAAAGTTTAATTCTCTGTATGCAAGTTTAGACCTTGCCTATAAGAACATGTTATACCTGCAAACTACATGGCGTGGCGACTGGTCGTCTGCCTTAACTTATACCAATGGGTCAGGAAACAATTTTTATAATTATCCCGCAACAAGCTTATCATGGATATTTACTGAAGCGTTTAAAGACCTGCCTAAAGCCATTAGCTACGGCAAGTTAAAAGCTAATGTTGCCTGGTTAGGTTCTGATACAGATCCATTCACTTTAAATCCAGGCTTTGCTTTCAATGGTTTTAGCCGGGCTAACGGTAGCACAGTACCAACGTCAACTTTTAATAGTAGTTCGGTACTGCAGCCTAATATCAAGCCTTCACGCAAGTTTTCACGTGAGTTAGGTTTGGAGATGCGTTTTATCCATAGCCGTGTAGGTTTTGATTTAACCTTGTATCAGGATAATACAAAAAACCAGATACTTGAAATTCCTGCGCCTGTTGAAGCCGGTGTGACCGGCCGGGCGAACTCCTGGAGCAGCTTGCGCGCGAGG
>JANLXV010000060.1:0-7883 GCA_031365305.1 Chitinophagaceae bacterium | reverse complement strand
GATTGAACCAACATGTTTAAAATATGAAGGGGTAAGCCCCGTGATTTTTTTAAATTGATTGGAAAGATGGGCCACACTGCTGTAGTGAAGCTTATAAGCAATTTCCGTAAGAGTGAGTTCGTTGTAAATCAATAGCTCTTTTGCCCGTTCAATTTTATGAGATATAATGTAATGCTCAATCGTAACGCCTTTTACTTCGGAAAACAGATTGGAGAGATAGTTATAATCATAACCCAGCTTTTCATTAAGGAAGTTAGAAAAATTGACTATTGGCGATTCATCACTGTAATGAATCATTTCAACAATAATGTTTTTTATCTTTTCAATCAGCATGCTTTTTTATCTTCCATCAGCTCAAGTCCAAACTTGGCTAAAGCTGCTTTTAGCTGATTTTGTTTATCAAGGGTAAGCTTTTCCCTTATCTCTACTTCACCTAATTCTACTATTGTAAAATGAAGGTCAAGCTTTTCCAACTCTGACTTCACGATCATTTTACAGCGCAGGCTAACCATGTTTTTTATTAAAAGCTTCATTGCTTATTTATTCAGTTGAAGTTAAAGAAGAAACAGAAGTCTGGATATTAACAATAAGAGTCGTTTGTAAATATGGTGATTCACAAGCCAACATTCCCACAAACTCTAAAACAGGTTTCATAATGTTACCTGCTAGTTATATTAAATTTTGAAAATCTAATTTAGCAGATCATTCAATTTTTTTTTATTTATAATTTTAATACAGCCATTTTGTATATCAATGAGCTTTTCACTCTTGAAATCACTAAGTGTCCTTATCAACGATTCCGTAGCCGTTCCAGCAATGCTGGCAAGATTTTCACGACTGATATCAATTGTAAAACCAGGGTTATTTTTATCCCTATATTTTTGTTCTACCTGAACTAAAGCCTCAGCTACTTTTTTACGCAGTGAGTTATAAGCTAATCCTAATATCTGCTCCTCTTTTGTTGAGATGTTGTTAGCTAATAACTGTATAAACTTTCTTGACACTGCAGAGTTTTTATTTATAAGATCTTCAAAATCTTCCCTGGGTATTATGGCTACTTCTGATTCTTCCAAAGCCTCTGCCGTATCCTTGTATACGTCATCCTGCAGGAGAGCAACATAGCCCAAAAAATCTCCTGCGCTAAACAGGTCTGTTACAAAGGCTTTGCCTTGATCATTGGTTTTGTAAGTTTTTACTTTTCCACTCAGTATATAATAAAGGTGGCTGGGATGGTTGCTTTCAGAATAAATGGTTTGTTTCTTTTTATAAATATTAATACGGCGATCTTCCGTAAAAGTTTGTAAAACATTTTGTCCCTGTGATACTTGCATCAGGTGCTTCAGGCCATCCAGTCCTGGCAATAATTCCGCTTTAAGTATGTCATGCTTTTTCAAGCGGCTGTCTACAGCATTTAACAAATCTGTTCCGTCAAAGGGTTTAATTATATAATCATCGGCACCAAGTTCCATGCCCTTGCGAAAATCATTGCGTTCAGCTTTAGCGGTAAGAAAAATGAAAGGTGTGTTTTTTATTCCGGCATTCTTATGAATGGCATGTAAAACGCCATATCCATCAAGTTCCGGCATCATAATATCGCAAATAATTAAATCAGGTTGATGGTGAATAGCTTGTTCTACACCGGTTTTCCCATTCTCTGCTAATATTACTTTATAGTTACTTAGTTCAAGAATTTCGGCTGCATTGTTGCGGATGTCATCATTGTCTTCAATTACTAAGATTTTTTTCACAGCAGTTTATTTTTGTTACTGAATGTTATGATAAATTCAGTGCCTTTTTCCAGCTCACTTTTACACTCAATAGTGCCGTTCATTAATTCAACATATTTGGATAAGATATGCAAGCCAAGACCGGTTCCCTGGATGTTCCCTGCATTTGCACCTCGGAAAAATCGTTCCATCAAATGCTTTTGATCTTCTAAAGAAATTCCTATTCCATCATCTTTAACTGAAAGAGCAAGATTATTTTTTTCATTACTTGTATTCAATTCAATTGTACTTCCTTCAGGCGAAAATTTACTGGCATTTGACACTAAATTCATTACAATGTGTTTGAGTAAAGCTGCATCCATTACTACCAGGGGATCTCCATGATGCGTGTAGTGGATAAGTTGCTGTTTTTTTATAGTGTTTTTAATCTCTTCCAGTATTTCATTTATAACCTCTCTTATATTGAATTGGTTTAGCCTTACCTCTATTTTGCCTTCTTCAATTTTACCTACGCTTAAAAAATCATTAAGAATATCTGTGAGCATGTTCACTGACGATATAATGCGTTGCAAATGCTTACCTCTTTTAGGCTGTTCTTCTGTAGCATTATACTTTTCAATTAAATATGCTGACGAGAGCACAGTGCTAAGCGGCGTTCGAAATTCATGTGACGCCATAGAGACGAATCTTGATTTTAATTCATTCAATTCTTTTTCTCTTTCCAGCAGTTTGGATAGTTCATCTTTGGATAATTCAAGTTGGTGCATGGCATTAGTTAATTGCCTTGTGCGCTGTTCAACAGTTGTTTCAAGATCCTCATTCAGCTTTTCAATCTCTGCTGCTGCTTCCTTCCTGATTGATATGTCGCTTATAAAGGCTATCACATTTATATCACCGTTGTTTTGATAATTGCCTAAGCTTACCTCAACCGGGAATTCAGTGCCATCTTTCTTTACAGCGAATAGATCCATTCCTACTCCCATTGGACGATTCCTGGGTTGATGAGTATATGTATTTCTGTGACCTAAGTGTTTATCATGATAACGCCCTGGAATAAGTACCTCTATGGGGTTTCCTACTAATTCTTCAGCTAAATAGCCAAAAAGATTTAAGGCAAATGGATTTACGGACTGTATTCCACCATCCCCGGTTACTATTACAATACCCATTGATGAATGATTGAAGAGCGCTTCATACCGATGAAATTCGCTTTCAGTGTTTTTAAGGGGTAATTGCATTCTTGACTTTGATAGCAGTATAAAAATTTTAATTAGTTACAATGGATTCTTCGAGAACAACCAGTTTGAGATTGCATTGAGGAATATTAGGATGGTTATAAGAGTTGAAGAAAAATCTTTAAGATATCCCTCTCTTTCTACCGTTATAGAACATTCGCCAATTAAAGCGGCCATTCTATACATTGATTGCAAATTTACTTAATTGTTTTCTTGAAATCTTTTATACCTAAACGCTTCGCTGTACATAGAGCAATATTCCTTAGATAATATTCTTTTTTTCATGATCATTATCATGAAAAAGGGTTATGGCAATCATCTTTGGTAAAAAACATCGCATCTATTTTTAAGTGAAATTGATTATGAAAACCATAATAACCCTGACAGATTTGTCCTCAGTTTCACTAAATGCAGTTAATGATGCAATAGACCTGGCGGCTGCATTGAATGCAGATTTAATTTTACTACACGTTATCAAGTTTCCATTAGTCCTCTAAGAATAACACTTGAGGACATGGAAGAATATAAAGCAAAGACCGAACTAAAAACATTCGAATTAAAAAACAAGTTGGATGTCCGCACCAGGCCATTTCAATTAACTATTCAATTCTGCAGCTATACAGAATTTATGCATAAATTTCTTTTTCTGCTTTATGCACAGGCTCTACGTATTTATGTAAAGTTTCAGGCAAAATCAGTAAAGGGATATGAGTCTGAAACATCATATCCCTGGTCGCACTTTTTGTATAAAGACGCTCCAGCCAATCATGTTTATGCGGCATCATTACCAAAATATTAGCCTGGTGATTTTGTATGAAAATATTTAGTGCGTGTATAACATCCGCATCAACAGGATAATCAAAAGATGTATTTAACAGGGGAAGATTTATCTTAGGTTGGTGAAGAATATCGGCCACTTCAAACCATTCGTATCGCTCATTTTTAATCACCCTAACAATAGAAACCTTCGATTTAAATAATTGAGCAGCTTTAATAAGAAATTTTGGAATCGCCAGATCTGAACAATAATTATCATTTGCAAAAACGACATTCTCCGGAGTTTCGTAAAAGGCAAATTCGGGAATAACAAGTATGGGTATACTCATGTTTAGTGTTAAAGATGCAGCAGTGCTGCCAAATATCCTTTTCAAATTTTTTCCGCTGCCCTTCATGCCTACAATAATAAGATCTGCACGTTGTTCCAGTGCAACTTTAATGATTGAAGATGTAGGCTCTCCTTCATCGCAAATGGTTTTAACACGCGGTAAGTCTATATAAGAACAATTTAAAGCTTCTTCATTTAGCTTATGCTCAGCTTGCTTCATTACATTATATCTCGAAATACTCACATTCAAATCTACCGGCGCAGTGGGAATATGATAAGCGTTAAACAAAATAATGTTTGCATTAAGTGCTTTACCAAGTTGTAACCCATACACTGCGGCGTTTCTTGAAGCCATGGAAAAATCGGTTGCGATAAGTATTGTTTTCACGTTGATAATTTTTTATAAAACTATTTTATTCATTTCTTTAGCGACCTGACAGTTATCATTTACTCCCATGTTTATGATCATGTTTATGCCTCCTGTGCCAGACTACTTTTGGGCTAATATTTTTGTAACCTTTTAATCAAATACTATGCTTGGTACATTACCTGAAATGGAAATAGAAACTTTGTTGTTAGGGCAGTCTGTTGGAAGAATTGCCTGCTCCGATGGGGCGAAACCTTATATAACACCGATAACTTATGTATATGACGGTAAATCCATAATCGGTCAAACCAGGGAAGGAATGAAACTTAACATACTGCGAAAAAATCCAGGGGTATGTTTTGAAGTTGATGCAATGTCCAGCATGGATAATTGGCGGAGCGTGGTTGTGTCAGGAACTTTTAATGAGCTTCAGGGGGATGAGGCAGAAAAAGCCAGGGAATATTTATTTGATCATGTATTGACATTAATGACAGGTGGGGCTATACATAAACATGAGCATGAACAAGGAGGGACTGTGGATGATAGCAATCGTATTAAGCCGGTCATGTATAAAATTGAAATAGAGGAAAAGACAGGAAGGTTTGAAAAGCCTTAAGCCTGGATAAACACCAGCTAAGAAGATGCATTGACCATCGGATGGTTTTATAACAAAGCATTTATGTAGGCAATAACTTAAGTTTAGGTATGAATAGTATTGATAAGAATAATATTTCAGGAGATGAGGCAGTAAAAATTATTCAGTCAGGTAACAGGGTTTTTATTCACGGAAGCGCTGCAACGCCTGTACATATTCTTGAAGCCTTGCAAAAAAGATATAGAGAACTCAGGAAAGTTGAATTAGTAAGCATAAGCACACTAGGTAAAACTACATTTAACGACACTAAATATAAGGACAGCTTTTTTATTAATTCTTTGTTCGTGTCAGAAAATAGCCGGTCTGTTGTAAATAGTGATCAGGGAGATTATGTGCCAGTATTTCTGAGCCAGATACCACAGCTCTTCAAAGAAAATGTGTTGCCTTTAGATGTAGCCATTGTGCAGGTTTCGCCACCCGATAAACATGGTTATTGTTCCCTTGGAACTTCGGTAGATATTGCCCGGTCAGCGGTTGATATGGCGCCGCATATCATTGCCCAGATCAATAACAGGATGCCACGTACCCATGGCGATGGTTTCATTCATGTTGATAAAATTAATGCTCTCGTATGGCACGATAATGAATTGCCTGAAATTGATTATAGTACAAAATCTAATGATGCCATAATTAAGATCGCACATAATATTGCTTCACTTATTGAAGATGGTGCTACCCTACAATTGGGCATAGGCGCTATTCCGGACCAGGTTTTAAAGAATCTTGTCAATCATAAATTTCTTGGGCTCCATACTGAAATGCTTTCTGATGGCGTAATACCTTTAATTGAAAAAGGAGTCATTGATAACAGTCGTAAAACTTTGAATGTGGGTCGGTCAGTTACAGGCTTTATGGCAGGCACAAGAAAGTTGTATGATTTTGTTGATGATAATCCGGCAGTAAGAGTTATGGATATTGCTTATGTAAACGATACAAGTATCATACGGCAAAATCAAAAAGCAACTGCTATAAATAGCGCTATTGAGATTGATCTTACAGGACAGGTTTGTGCAGATTCTATCGGAACCTATCAGTATTCCGGTATAGGTGGTCAGATGGATTTTATCAGAGGAGCTTCTTTGTCAGAAAAAGGTAAGCCAATTATTGCTTTGCAATCAGTAACATCTAAAGGGCTTTCACGTATAGTTCCATTTTTAAAAGATGGTGCGGGAGTGGTAACCACAAGGGGGCATGTACATTGGGTTGTTACCGAATACGGTATAACTAATCTTTTTGGAAAAAATCTTAAACAAAGAGCCAAAGAATTAATCTGCCTGGCACATCCTGATCACAGAGAACCTCTGGAACAAGCTTTTTATGATAGGTTTAAGACTGCGAATTAAAGGGCTGAGCAAATAAAGACATGATCAGGATCATGAGATTCTGCAACCATGGTCAGCTTTTTTTGTCCCGGTAATTTTCATCTTTGGTCTATCAAATTTTTAATATATGCAACAAGTAATAACACCCAAAGTTTCTGATCTGATCGCCTCTCATATTTATAGGGAAAGCCGTAAAGCTGAGGCAAACCTTTTTACAAGGTTATTAGCCTGGTGTAAATTGCAACAGGAGACCAGGCTGTTGTGGATGGGCTTAGCTTTTTTTGGTCTTACTATACTGGCAATACCCTGTCTTGCACTTCCATATTTATTATCAGGCGTAAATAATATGAATCTATGGATGGCCATCTTCATCGTTAACGTGCCGGTTATAACGATATTCATGGCAAATCAGCCAACAAAAATTGCTCTGCCTGTAATGTTTTTCTCATGGGCAATAAATTTTGTTATTATTATCTCTGTCCTGTTTATGGCGGTTTTTGTAAAGTAACTATTATGACTCATTTACACGGTTGTAATATTTCCATGTCTCAAGACCTGTAACAATAAATTTCTTGACCTAAAGAGAAAACAATCCGTTCAACCTGTAAAAGGTATTTGCAAAGACGTCTTTAATTACTCAATCCAAAAACCAACTTTAGGATTTAGGATAAAAAAATATTGAGTTGTCAGGAAATTTTTGATGATATAATAAGGCGAATAAAAAAGTCAAAAAACCTCTTTTTCCAGATGTTCATCATTCTTTTAAAGTTCATCGCTGCTGCTGCAAGCATTACATTATTATTATCTCCTCCGATGCCTTTGTAAAAATTACGACTCAGGCGATGATCTTGTTTTAGATGCCCGATTTTGGGTTCTATGGCTGCTCTTCTTTTAAATCCTTTGCGTAGCTTTTGTTTTTGGTATGTTGTTCCTTGTTTGCCTGATGAATCGGGTATTACAATGGTTGTTCCCAATACTTCTTTTACGCCTCAGTATCCCCGGTCAACAAAATTATTTTTCAGGATAATGCCTGTCAGCCGTTGTTGTTGTTCCAGGGCAGGTTGTAATGTTTTGCTGTCATGTACATTTTTTTCCAGGTTGATTGCTCCAATAATAACTCCGCTGTTTTTTGCAGTGATGATGGACACCTTTGAACCAAATTCATACTTCTTATGTTCCTTTCCTTTGCTGATGCACTGAACATGCGGTTCATGCAAAGAATAAATTTTGTTACTGTCGGTTTTCTTTTGTGCTAATACTTGTTTAAATAATGTAACGATGCTCTGATGCAGGCTGGGTGGCAGTTTACGTGATAATTTCCGTACCAGCCTGCCTGCAATGGTTTTTACTTTTTTATCCGCCTTCCTTGCCTTGCCTTTATTTTTTGGATGGTTTCTAAAGCGTTGATCCATCAATAACTTTTTCAAAGTCCGGGTATAATTTTGGCGCAATTCAATGTCTTCTTTATCTGC
>JANLXV010000149.1:0-2561 GCA_031365305.1 Chitinophagaceae bacterium | reverse complement strand
CCATCCGGTTATTTGAAAGAGGTGTACAAACATGTGAGGTTGGCTGGTGGCGTTTGTATTGCAGATGAAGTGCAGGTTGGCTTTGGCAGGGTGGGCGATAAGTTTTGGGGTTTTGAATTGCAGCATGTGGTGCCTGATATTGTCGTAATGGGTAAACCTATCGGCAACGGGCATCCGCTGGCAGCCGTGGTTGTAACCAATGAAATTGCCGATGCATTTAATAATGGCATGGAATACTTCAACACTTTTGGCGGCAATCCCGTTTCTATGGCAACAGGGTTAGCAGTGCTGGATGTAATACAGCAGGAAGAAATGCAGCAGCATGCAAAGGAAACGGGCGAATACCTCATGAATGGATTAAAACAGTTGATGAATAAATATCCTATCATCGGTGATGTTCGTGGCCATGGCTTATTCATTGGTGCGGAAATGGTTATCAGCAGGGAAACACTGGAACCTGCCGTTACCGAAATTGATATTATCGTTGAAGTGATGAAGACTAAAGGTTTTTTATTAAGCACAGACGGGCCGCTGCATAATGTTTTAAAAATTAAACCGCCGATGCCTTTTAACAAACAGAATGCAGATGAGATGATCACTTGTTTGGATGAAGCACTAAATAATCTTAGATGAAAACTAAAATATACTTTATGCAAATTACACCGGCCAATTACCATACGGGCTCCCGACCATGTTTTATCTTGTGAGTCAAATGGTCGGGAAAACAATTCACTGGGAACAAAACAGCCAGCAATGGAGGCAGAAATACAAGCATTAGCTAATGGGTTTGGAATAGCATGATAATATATTATTATAAATCAAAAGGAATTTTTAATTGGCTTAATATTCAAGTAAACTAAGGTCTCTTAATATTCAACTTGATTAATATTGAATTTTTTACTGAATTCATAGTCAAGTTCATTAATTATTAGATGCAAAACATGAACTATTTTTTCTACATAATCGAATTTGAAATTTAGCCGCATATTCACTTCAAAATTCTCATCTGGAAATTGGCGGATAAATTCTTTTGAGATTTTGCTTCTGTTGTGAACAGCTAAATTTCTTTGTTTAACAAGAAGGTTTATCTGGTCAGATTTCTCTTTAAATACTTCTACTCCAATTCTTTCTTTGAAAAACTTTTGAATAACATCAATACCTTGATAAAATAAATTTTCAATTTTTTTTTCTGCAATTGCATTAATCAAACTTTGATAGTCACTAAATGATAAAATGAAGTCGAGCTGTTCTGTTTCTTTAGACCTTAATACTCGAGGTTCGCTAATGACAATTTCGGATAATATCTCTTTGAAATAATTTTCAAAGTTGTCAATGGTTTTCACATACATCATTGTTGACAAAGTATTTTCATAATAATTTATTTCCAAGAATTCCTTTTCCAGTTTGGGGTCAAGTTCATAGGGAACTTTTAATTTCTCATTGAAAGATTTTAGTTTAGCAATAGACTTAATAAAGTCTTCATTGATAAGATTGTTACTTACCTTAAAATATAGTAAAATTCTTTCGATATTTTCAAACTCGGCAGCAGCAGTCACAAACGATTGTGAAGCTTTGTTTTTCTTTTCCTGTGTCTCCATAAAAATCTCATTAATGAAAGTTGTGAAAATACTTTCTTACAATTATCTATTGATTAAAGACCAGATGGCCGCTCTCTTCTTAATAATCCTTAAGATTTTCATGAATGATTAATACCGACATTTTTTAGTATAGTAAACTTCTTACAACTTCACTCTTATCACATTCAAAGAATAAGCTTTCAAATCCATCGCTATCGAATTGCTTTTTGTTTTGATATTTTCTTCCACCGGTGCAACCAAAGCGGCATCAAAAGTATTTTCGGCTTCTACATTATCATTTTGTAAAACAGTAAGCTTTGCGGTTGAAGCCATTTTTTTAACACCTTTTATATTGAGCTCTGCGGGCTGGGGTTTGCCGGAAACATTTACAATTTTAATGATGAGTTCATTAGTTGCTTTATCTATGGTTGAAGACGCATATAAACTATCCTGGCCGGTAGCCGGTTGATTGTCTTTATAAAGTATTGGCACAACATCACTGCCCCGGTTGGTAGCGTATAACTTTTGTACGTAATAATTTGGTGTGGCCATGGTGCGCAAATTATCAACCCATATCAAGTCGGGCTTCCATTGCCAGCCATCAACATGTGCAAACAACGGGGCATACGAAGCCATCTGCACTATATCAGCATTACGTTCAAGACCTGTTATGAATGCGGCTTCAGACAAAGCCGTTCGCCAGTTATTTTTATTATCCGGGCTTGTTGTTCTATCGCTTTGCGCTGCATACTCACCAACAAAAACTTTTGAGACTGATGACCTTTCATAATTATCATAACGTTTGGCATTGTCTAAAAACCATTTTGGTGAACTGTAATAATGTTCATCAATAAACCCGACATTCATTTTACGCAATTCTCCATTCAGTTGATCAAACAGATCACCTGCAGGCAGAAAGCCGCTACTGCATATTAATTTGATATCAGGATAATTTTTTTTGATCGCTGCCTGGAAGATCTTTAA
>JANLXV010000146.1:0-6311 GCA_031365305.1 Chitinophagaceae bacterium | reverse complement strand
CATTAAATTTTCTGTAGTAGAGAGCACCGGCGGCATCTGCAGGCAACGCAGAAGGGGTTTCAGAAGAGTTGGCAAAAGCCGTTTGTTTACCAAACATATATTCAGCCCTGATTTCAGAGTAACCGGCTTTGGTTTTTAATTTTAATTGTGCATCTGCTCCATAATACTTTCTTGGCACTATATGGCCAATATTTGCGGCAGATGAGTCTGCAGTAAATGCTTTTCCAGCGGGGGTACCTGTAAGGTGATATACATATTTATAAGTTTCGAGAATGCCGCCAATCAGGTATGAGGTGCCTACTGAAAATTTTAAATTCTTACTGATTGGATATGGTTTTAAGCCCACCCGCATTATAAAATCTTTATGACTGTCATAATCCGCCGGCGCACTTAGGCCTGGTCCGTTAAATAACCCGGCGTCAATTTTTAAATACCGTAACGGATGATCTTTAACCCTTGGTTCAAATGATACCATTACACCGAGATCTCTTTCGGTTCGCATAAGTATCTGGCTCATTCGCCCTCTTTCCGGGCTTTCTCTTTCTGCTGAAGAGAGGTTGAGTTCATAACTAAATGGCCGGGCAAACATGCCTATGGTCAGCGCAAATAATTTATGCTTGTCTTCAAACAGTCTTAAAAAAAAATCTCTTATAAAAACGCCTCTTTCCGAGCCGTCAAATTGAAAAACCAACTGCACTTCAGGAAAACCTGATTTATCTCTATGCAGGTAATCGAAACGGAACCGGCCTCTCCGCAACATAAAACGATTATTTACATCAGGCAAAAAATCGCCACCGGCATAAGACTTTGCACCTTTGGTTTGTATATACTGAAATTGTGGTTGAATGTAACCTCCAAAACTAATGTTATCAAATCGTTTTGAAACTGCCATTACCGACCGGCCAAGTTCTGTTGTTGTATCAATCAAATCCATTAAGAACTGGGCTTTTACCTGCGTTGTAGAATATACCAGTAAAATTCCAATAAGGAAAGACCGGGATTTTATATACACGGAATAGGGATGTGATGGCTATTTACACATTGCAATGTTAATAAATCATTAACAAATTCAAATTTTCTACATTCGCAGAGTATAACTTTAATTTTGCCGCACTTAAAAAAATACAATGGCCTCCAACTCATTTTTAAAAATATTTCTGCCGAAAGACAAAGTGTTTTTTCAGCTTTTTGAAAGCGTAGCGGAAACAGTAATGAAAATGGGCAACCGCTTAAAAGATGTGGTTACAGAAATTGATTTTGAAAAGCGTGGAAATATCATAAAGGATATTGAAGATATGGAACACGTGAATGATGATTATACACATAGAATTTTTACAGAGCTTGGCCGCAATTTTATTACACCGTTCGATCGGGAAGATATTCACTCGCTTGCCAATGCGCTTGATGATGTTTCAGACTATATATATGCCGCTGCAAAAAAAATAAACTTTTACAAGGTTGACCCCAAGGATGAAGGCATACAAAAAATGGCCGAGCTGATACAAAATGCCTGTATAGAAGTAAAGAAAGCCATCGGTGAGCTACGCAACATGAAAAATTTGCGAAGCATTACTGACGCTATGGTTGCTATAAATAGTATAGAAAACCAGGCTGATGATGTTTTTGATATGAGTATTGAACGCCTGTTTGCCACTGAGCCGGATGCCAAAGAAGTGATTAAAAAAAGAGAAATTTACCAGGTAATGGAAATTGTTACGGACAAATGCGAGGATGCCGCCAACGTAATTGAATCAATTATTATTAAATACGCTTAAACATCAATAAGCCGTAAACCGTACTTATGACTTTTTTGATCGTAATAATTGCTCTCGCCCTCCTGTTCGATTATATTAATGGTTTTCACGATGCCGCCAACTCAATAGCAACCATAGTTTCCACCAAAGTGCTTACACCTTTCCAGGCAGTGATGTGGGCTGCGCTTTTCAACTTTGCTGCTTATTTTATCTTTAAAGATCATGGGGTAGCCAATTCAATTGCAAAAACGGTAAAGCAGGAATACATTACCCTAACTGTTGTGTGCGCAGGATTAATTTCCGCAATAACCTGGAATCTTTTTACCTGGTGGTTTGGTATCCCTTCCTCCTCTTCCCATACTTTAATAGGTGGATTTGCTGGGGCGGCCATGGCCCATGCCGGTACAGGTTCAGTAAACTGGGCCGACCCTGTGTTTAAAACAATCGGTTTTATTTTTATTGCCCCGGTAATAGGTATGATCATCGCCTATATTATTTCGGTCTGGTTCATCAACTCATTCCGAAAGGGGCCTGTTCCAAAAATCATATCTACCATTGTTATCCTGCTGGTAATATGGTTCCTGTATAATTCTTTGGAGTTTGATGCGTCCAAACTCAAAAGCCATTATGAATCCTATCCATTAAAAGTGTTTTTTTATGGTAAAAATTTTAAATGGATTTTGCTCTGCTCTATTTTAATATCCCTCGCTGTTTTTACTTTTTACCTCAATACCCTTAACACTGCCCGGTCAAATAAAATGTTTAAGAGGTTCCAGTTACTGTCTTCGGCCGCCTTTAGTATTGGCCATGGTGGTAACGATGCGCAAAAAGTTATGGGTATAATAACCGCAGCCCTTATTGCGAACGGCAATATCAGCACCTTTGAGCAGATGCCGGTGTGGGTGCCTATTGCCTGCTATTGCGCCATAGCCTTTGGCACAATGAGCGGTGGTTGGAAGATCATAAAAACCATGGGCACCAAAATAACTAAAGTAACGCCTTTTGAAGGCGTAGCTGCTGAAACAGCAGGCGCTATCACATTATTTGTTACGGAAGCTTTAAAAATACCTGTTAGTACTACCCATACAATCACCGGGGCCATTATTGGTGTTGGCGCTACAAAACGTTTATCTGCTGTAAGATGGGGTGTTACTTTCAACCTCCTTTGGGCATGGATTCTTACTATACCTGTAAGTGGCCTGCTTGCCGCCCTCTTTTACTGGCTCATCAGTTTATTTGTGTCGTAGGATTTATTTAGAGTTGTTTATATTATTTTCTTTATTTGCACTATGAAGAAAATATTAGTTACCGGCGGTTGCGGTTATATTGGCTCGCATACTATTGTTGATCTTGTTGAAAATGGCTTTGAGGTTATCAGCGTTGATGATAATTCACGGTCTACCCCGGCCTTATTGGAAGGCATTGAAAAGATCACCGGCAAAAAAATAAAAAATTACAAAGTTGATCTCTGTAATTATGATGAAACCTTCGCCATCTTTCAGGAAAACCCGGACATTGCCGGCATCATACATTTTGCCGCTTTTAAGGCCGTAGGAGAATCTGTTGAGCAACCGCTCATGTACTTTGAAAACAATCTTTCTTCTCTTATCAATATTTTAAAGTGTGTAAAGGAATTTGAAGTGCCATCCTTCATCTTCTCATCTTCATGTACCGTTTATGGTAACCCCGATCAAATTCCGGTAACAGAAAAAACACCGCAAAAAAGAGCAGAATCGCCTTATGGTTTTACCAAGCAAATGGGCGAAGAAATTGTAATAGAAACTTTTAAACAACTTAACGCACACAGTGTATTACTGAGATATTTTAACCCTGTTGGGGCACATCCTTCAATAAAAATTGGAGAAATACCTCTTGGCAAACCAGCCAACCTGGTGCCGGCAATTACACAAACTGCTATAGGCAAACTACCTAAGATGACAGTGTATGGCAATACATACCCCACCAGAGATGGCACCTGCATACGGGATTATGTACACGTAAGCGATATAGCCCACGCTCATACCTTGGCTTTGCAACATATTATTAACCATCCTGAAGCAGAAAAATGTTTAATCTATAACTTAGGAACCGGTGAAGGCATAACTGTATTAGAAGCTATACAGGCTTTTGAAAAAATAAGTGGAAGAAAGCTAAACTATGGTATAGGACCAATACGCCCAGGCGATGTAATTGCCGTGTATGCTAATAATGCCCTTGCCAAAAATGAACTTGGCTGGAAGCCACAATATACGCTTGAAGATATGCTGAGCACTGCCTGGAAATGGGACCTCAAACTTCAGCAGGACACTATAATTTATAATAATCCCAATTTCGCCAGCAATTAAACAATAGCGTTTCCTGGTTTTAAATCATCCTGTAGTATATATATTATTTTTATGCTGAGAGGGTAAGGCGTAATTTGCAAGCTTATCATATTTAAAAAACAAATACCGGATGCTTAAAGATATTCAGCCGAAAAATGAAAAAGAAACCCGTGGTGGTTTTGGAGAAGGTATATACGAAGCAGGCAAAAGAAATTCAAATGTAGTGGCCTTAACTGCTGACCTTGGCGGATCATTAAAACTACAACCCTTTATAAAAGATTTTCCTGAACGTTTTTTTCAATGTGGTATTGCAGAAGCCAACATGATGGGCATTGCTGCAGGCCTTACCATTGGCGGTAAAATTCCATATACCACAACATTCGCCAATTTTTCTACCGGCAGAGTGTACGACCAGATACGCCAGTCCATTGCTTATAGTAATAAGAATGTAAAAATATGCGCCTCACATGCGGGCCTTACGCTTGGCGAAGATGGTGCCACACACCAGATTCTTGAAGACATTGGGTTAATGAAAATGCTGCCCGGCATGACGGTAATTGTGCCTTGTGATTTTAACCAAACCAAGGCGGCAACTATTGCTATTGCTGAATATACAGGCCCGGTTTACCTGCGCTTTGGCAGACCTAAATGGCCAAATTTTATTGACGAGACCGAAAAATTCGAGATCGGCAAAGCACAGGTTCTATCTGAAGGAACTGATATTACCATTTTTGCCTGCGGTCATCTTGTATGGACATCAGTACTTGCCGGTAAAATTTTAGAAGAAAAAGGCTTAAGTGTTGAATTGATAAACATACATACCATTAAACCCTTAGATGCCGCCGCTATTATAAAGAGCATAACAAAAACAAAATGTGCAGTTACAGCAGAAGAACATAATATTATTGGTGGTCTCGGCGATAGCATTGCACAGGTGGCCGCTTCGCATTTTCCTGTGCCAATCGAATATGTTGGTACAAAAGATACATTTGGTGAGAGCGGGCCGCCACTTGATCTGTTAAAAAAGTATGGTCTTGACGTACCCGATATTGTAGCGGCTGCTGAAAGAGTAATGGCAAGAAAAAATTCATGACTTTTTTTACATGAGCCATCTGCAATATTTCTTTTACCTTTTTAATTTTTACTTTCTTATAGCTTATGCAAAGTAGAGATGACACTGAACTGCTATCCTTATTCCATAATTCCTCCACCAAAGAAGAAGGGTTTACCGCTATTGTAAAAAAATACCAGGAAAAATTATACTGGCACATCCGGCGCATGGTAATTACTCATGATGATGCTGACGATGTTTTACAAAACACCTTTATTAAAGTTTGGAAAGGACTTGAAAACTTTAGGGAAGACAGCCAGTTATATACCTGGCTGTATCGCATTGCCACCAATGAATCGCTTACGCATATTGAACAACAGAAAAAAAGAAAATCTGTATCATTAGGAGATGTTGAGAATGGGCTTGAACACAAACTTAAAGCTGAATTAAACTTTGATGCCAATAAGCTGGAGTGGAAATTACAACTTGGCATACAACGGCTTCCTGAAAAACAACGCCTGGTGTTTAACCTGAGGTACTACGACGAGATGCCCTACGAAGAAATGAGCCGGGTGTTGGAAACCAGCACCGGTGCTTTAAAAGCCAGTTATCATCATGCAGCTAAAAAAATTGAGGAGTATATATTAAACAATTAAACCAAATAGCGAACAGTAAGTCTTAGATGATAATGAAACATTCCCCTCAAATAATAGAAGAACTTTACCAGGTTGCGCCGTTATTGGCCAAGGCTGATAAGAAGAATGTTTTCATTACACAGCACGATTATTTTAACCTGTTAAGTGACCGGCTTATTGACCGGCTTACTGCTACCTCGGTTTACAAATTGGCTTCCTCTGAAACCTTATTTTCAGCTCCCAAAAATTATTTTTCACAACTTCCTGGTCACATACTGGCCAGGATTAGGGAGTTGGAAAACAATGCTGCGCAGAATGATATGGAAGAAATAAGTCCTTTGTTGTCATCACTTAAAAACACAAATGTCTTTTTTGTTGATCAAAATTATTTTTCTGATTTTACCATACCTATAACACCTGAAGCACCAGTTATAAAAATGCAGCACTTCAACAGGTTCTGGAAATATGCTTCTGCAGCGGCTATTGCAGGTATTGTAGCTGTGAGTGCTTTATTAGT
The DNA here is from genome assembly GCA_031365305.1 of Chitinophagaceae bacterium. GTDB lineage: Bacteria > Bacteroidota > Bacteroidia > Chitinophagales > Chitinophagaceae > Ginsengibacter. Next base: position 30 of record JANLXV010000146.1, on the reverse strand, counting down.
TGAAGATTATAATATCAAACCAGCTACCGG
>JANLXV010000690.1:0-18471 GCA_031365305.1 Chitinophagaceae bacterium | reverse complement strand
AAATGTGCTGTAAGAAAAAGACATTGCAACGTTGCTACATGATCTGTGATAAAAAACTTTCCAGTTTCTAAGATATTTTGTTGGGCTTGCGTTTGCTTTCCGACAAGTTATTTCCATGCTCCACGGGAGCAACATGTTTGTAGAAAAGAAGCCCAAAATAAACTCCTCGTGCCGTAGGTATGATATTTTAAATGAATGTTTTGTATCTACGGCACATATCATCCTTAAATAAAATTTTCTTCAACAAATATTTTGTGCCTACAGCACCGTTCAAATGCCTTATAATGAACTCCGCTAACAAGTTCATCTTTACACTAAAATAGACTTCAATAAAATACTTTACCATTTTTAAAATATTTTGTCTGGCTGTTCGTCTCCAACACAAATGGATGAGAGCTTAAGCATACCGGTGCAAATGAGTGAATCTAACAAAACTAATATTGCTGAAACATTTAAACTGTACAGCCGGTGGCTATTAAATTTTATTAAGAAAAGAGTACCTGAACCCTCGGACGCAGAGGATATTTTGCAGGATGTATTTTACCAGTTTGCCGGCAATACCAAACCTATAGAACAATTAACGGCATGGCTTTTTGCTACTACCAGAAATAAAATAACAGACAGTTACAGAAAGAAAAAAACAGAAAGCCTTGATTCAATTTTTGCTGATGAAGACAATGACTCATCCTGGTGGAATCAATTATTTTTTGATGGCAATACTCCTGAAGATGAGTTTTTAAAAAACATATTCTGGACAACGCTCCGGGCTGCGCTTGATGAATTACCAGCCGAACAAAAAGAAGCTTTTGTATTGCATGAACTGGAAGATATTTCTTTTAATGATATGGCTGAAATAACGCAGGTGCCGGTCGCAACGCTCATTTCCCGGAAACGGTATGCCGTGCTTCACCTGCGGAAAAGATTAGAAACGCTTAAGAATGAAATTTTAAATTATTAAAAAATAAAATTATGAAAACAGGCAGAAGGTTTCGTTTTAGCCTACCCAAAGTATTAATGGTAATTTTTATAGGACTTGCAGGCATTGCCTTACTAAGTTTTATTGTGATGAATTTATGGAACGCCATTTTACCAGATGTCATTCATGTGTCAGCCATTACGTTTCCAAAGGCGCTGGGTATACTTGTATTAAGTAAAATATTATTTGGTGGCTTTAGCGGCAGGAGAAGGTGGAGAGGCGGGCCGCCACCTTTCATGCAAAGAAAATTTGCCAACATGACTGAAGAGGAACGTGAGCGCTTTAAACAGGAGTGGCGTAATAAGTGCGGCAGGTGGGGCTTTCAGCAGAATGAGCCGCAGCAACAAACCGATCAATCCAAAACTTATTAATATGGAGATCCTTGTATTTAAAACTAATATAAAGGGAAAGAAACAGGTTAGCGATATAGGTAAACATTTTAATGATCAGCCCCTCATCACACGCTGGAATGTAGATCTGCTGGATGCAGATAAAGTATTACGCATAGAAACACCAGGGGTGCCAGTTCCGGTTATTGTAAAACTTGTTACCAATGCAGGTTATTATTGCGAGGAGCTATATTGAAAAATATAGTCCTTATGGGCCGGTAAATTTTACTACAGAAATCAGTTTTTCAAAGCTTTAAATTATAGATAACTCATAAGTATTTTGTTGTATGTTTAACTAAACTATACAATGAAAACACTGCTGCTTGCCTCGCTATTAATCTTAATAGGCTTACAAACTTTTTCTATCTCACCGGTCACAAAACAAATTTCTTTTTTGCCACAGCCAATTGTGGCAGCAAATCACCTCAACGATCTTGCTAAGTTTACGCCACGCAAATACTACGAGCTGACAGGAAAAAGACTAAGCCTTAAACAAAAGATTGCACTCACCATTTTAAAATCAAAATTAAAAAGACAACAGGCTGCAGATCAAAAATCTAACCTTGGTTTATTATCGTTGATTTTTGGCGGTAGTGCTTTTATTATTGCTTTCGTTCCTGGTATTGGTATTTTAAGTTTAGGATTAGCTATTGCTGCAATAGTGTTAGGCATCATTGGGCTTAACAGGAAAAAAGGCGATACAAAATCTATTATAGGTTTAGTGCTTGGTTCGGCCTTTTTATTTTTGATTGTAATAGCAATAGCAACGCTTTTGTCCTGGGGTATTGAATAGTTAAGATCAAGCCTTCTTTATTACCGTAGAAATTTTAGCTTTTTTAATCATTATCATCCTTTACATCTGTCTTCTTCACAGTTAAAAAAGCAGCACGTTTAGGCGCAGGCATGGCTGACTGCAAGCCTTTAACCCCTTTCCATATCACTTCACTAAATTCATTGTCCGGCACCTTATCTTCTTTTGATAAATCAAACAATGCTGATTTTTCACTAAGCCAGTTAATAGCCGTATTTTTTTGAGTGATATCAGTAGTTGCCGGCAAAGCCATGAAGGGTGTATGATCTGCCTTGGCTGTAAAGCACCGCCACAGCGGGGTTGCAGCCGCATCATACTGGCTCATAGGCGGTATGCCTAAGATTAGCTCTATGGTTCGCAATACGCCGGAAGTTGAATAGGGCGTATGATCTACAAATCCTCTCTTTACAAAAGGGCCGGCAATATATAGCGGGCTTCTGTGGGCATCAACATGATCAGGTCCGTTTTGCGCATCATCTTCTAAAATAAAAACTACACTTTCTTTCCATACAGAACTTTTGCTAAGATGTTCTACGAACAAGCCAACAGCAAGATCATTATCTGCAACGTGTGCAAATGGCGTTGGTCTGCCAAGCGTCATGCCTTCAGTGTGGTCGTTACTAAACCGTAATGAATTGAACTGAGGTAGGGCATTGTTTGCAACAAGCGAATCAAAATCTCTTTTCCATTGGTTGAACCTAGTGGTATCTCTTACCGTTTGATCCCAGCCGGTGTAAAAGGGACAAAAATGATTTTCAAGCACGGGAATATTGGCCTCATAATCATCTGCAAATTCACCATAAGTACGATAAGATACACCTGCTGCTTTACAATGGTCCCAAATATATGCCTTGTTATTGGCGATTTTTCTGTGGCCTTCTCCATCATAACTACCACCTCGACCACCATAGCTTGTTACCCATGTCTTTTCAAGATAATCTGTCGCATAAGCTCCCAGGCTCCAGTTGTGGCCGTCTGCACTCACTTCTCCGTCTACATAAAAATTATCAAGCAATGCGAAATCTTTGACCAGCTTGTGTTGATTGGGTGTTACCTTTTCGCCAAACAGTACCAGGCTTGTATCGCCATTGCCTTCTTTTACATCCCCTAACACCTGATCGTATGTTCGGTTTTCTTTAACGATGTAAAAAACATGTTTTATCGGAGATGGATCACCTATTTTTTTAGGAATTGGATTTCCTGCTTCGCCCTCGGCAGATAATTCTTTATTTTTTGTATAAGGTGTATTGCTGTAAACCATTGCAGAATACTTGCTAAGCTCTAACGTGCCTGGGATGTTTATAATACTTAAAGTGCCTTTAAATAAACCCCCGATATATTGTTCGGCTACGGGTTTATTTTTATCGCTGCCCTGGTAGATAACTTTAGTCTCTACAGGTTGTGGACCATACGGATTGGCCATAGATGTAAACCCTTTACCATTAGCAACAAATATTTTTTTGCCAATTACTTTTATTGCTGTTGGATACCAACCTGTGGGTATAAAACCTGCGGATTTGCTAAAACCTGGGTTCTCAACATTAAAGACAGAGAGACAATTGTTATCAGCATTGGCAATGTATAATATTTTGTCATCGCCGCTTAAAGCCACAGCATTGGTAGTGCTGCCCGATGGCGCATCAGGATAAAGAGATGTAGTAAGCGTTTCAACAACACGACGTTCTGCAACATTTATAACGGATACAGAATTATCGTTGGCATTGGCAACGAATAAAAATTTTCCATTTTTTGTAAGTGTTATATCGTTAGGATTGTCGCCAACATTTATTGAATCAGTTACAACTTTTTTATCTGTATTGAAGATTAATATTTTATCGCCTCCCCAAAGCGATATGTATAATTCCTTTTTATCGGGAGATAACAAACAGGTATAGGCTTCGGCGCCAAGAGGGATTGCAGGAAGTATATTTTGTTTGGTGGCGAGGTTAATAACATACAGCGAATTATTTTCCTTTGTAACTACATACAAGGTGTTTTGATTGTCATCTATTTCCAACCCGGCAGGGGAAATTTTTTCAGGCCATTTGTTACCAAGAATAATAGAATCTTTCAGTAACATTTTTTTACCGGCGATGCCATATTTGTAAATCATATTATCATTACCACCGGAAGCATACAAAAATTTTCCGTCGCCACTAAACTTAAGGCCGAGCCAACTTACCGGAATACTTACTTCAGATAATATTTTAGCCCGTTTTACATCTATCAATTGTATGCTTTGATCGCTCTGTCCATTATTGGTTATGGCAATATATTTTTTTGACGGACTTACGGCGATGTTTAATGGCAAATCGCCCAATGGTAAGCTTTTGCCTGCAGGCGAAAGGCTCCAGCCATTAGGTAATGTTAACTTTTGCGGTGCTGATACATTTGCTTTTTGCGCTGAACCCTTTAAGCAAGTGAAAGCAAGCACCATTATTAAAATACTATATTTCATAACGATAAATAAGGCCTAAAGGTAATTAGGTAAGCCCATGAATAAACGCTGAATATATGAATTCATTATTAAGAACCGGCCCTGTATAACTCTGACTATTTTTAGTACAGAAAAATGTTTTTACAATTTAAAGGCATATTTATTGAATAGGTTTTGTAAACCATTTTGTGCCCTGCAATGTTATCTCTTAAAACATAACATCTATGGCAGCAGCTAAAAAAACATCAAAAAAGAAAGACCCTTGCTGGGAAGGTTATGAGCAAAAGGGCACCAAGAAAAAAAATGGTAAAACAGTACCAGATTGTATTCCTAAGAAAAAGAAATAGTCACTTTGTAAATTTTAAAATTATGGCAACATTAAGTGGAAAAAAGATAGCGATCTTAACAGAAAATGGTTTTGAAGAGATAGAACTTACCAGCCCTAAACAGGCGCTTGAACAAGCGGGTGCAACCGTTCATATTGTGTCGCCGCAGAGTGGAAAAGTAAAAGCATGGGCGCATGACCATTGGTCAATTGAGCTGCCTGTTGACGTACAATTAAGTGAGGCAAAGCCTGAAGATTATGATGCACTGGTAATTCCTGGTGGCGTGATGAACCCTGACCTGATGCGGGTTAATGAAGATTGCGTAAATTTTGCGCAGCACTTTTTAGAAAGCGGTAAACCACTTGCATCAATTTGCCACGGGCCACAGTTGTTAATTGAAACCAGGTTATTGCCCGGCAGGAAATTAACTTCTTACCCATCAATAAAAACGGATTTGATTAACGCCGGCGCAGAATGGTCTGATGTTGAAGTTGTAGTTGATAAAGGCCTGGTTACAAGCCGCAGCCCAAAAGATCTTGAAGCATTTAATAAGAAGATGATCGAAGAGATTAAGGAAGGCATTCATGAAGTATCTACTTTTTAAGAAAAGAAAATTGGGTGTTGAATATTGGATATTAAATTCTTTTATGTTGAAGACAAATATTCAACACCCGATTTCATTAATCAACATTTACTTGATTCAGTCACCAGGGTGTTATTAATATTTAGTAGATAAATCGTAAAGAATTTTTTTATCATTATCGGTAATTATCCTGCTGCTATCCTGCTGTTCAAAATGGCGTTTGAAAGCCGCTATAGCAGCCGAGCTGTCTTTAACATCATAGCCTATAATGCGTAAGGCTGTTAAGGCATTAAAACTTTCTGGTACAACTACATTAGCCGTATCTGAATACCACAGTCCATAACCGTTTTCAGCTAACTTTTGCCAGGGGAAAAATGCGTTCGGATCCACTTTACGCCCCGGAGCAATATCGCCATGGCCAATAAAATTTGCAGCAGGAATATTATGCTGCCGCTTGAGAGAACCAAGCAGGTTTAGCAGAGCATCAATCTGTAAACTATCAAAAGGCTCAAAACCATTATTATCCAGCTCTATACCTATTGACGATGAATTGACGTCTGTAAGATTACCCCATTTGCCTGCGCCGGCATGCCAGGCTCTCAAATAATCATTAAGCATGTGGTGAACAGTGCCGTCTTTACATATAACATAATGTGCGCTAACCTGTGTTTTTGTTACCGTAAATGTTTTTAAAGTTGCATCACAACTGTTTTGCGCCGTGTGGTGAATGATAACAAAATTGGGTTTTCGCATCCCAAAATTGGTAGTGCCTACCCAGGGCAATGATGTTATAAACGTATCTTTTAAAGGATATTCCTTTAGCTGTTTAGAAAATAACTTAACCTGATTTTTATAGGCTTTATTTGAAGCTGAATATTTTGAAGAACATGCGGTGATAAGCGCTATTGTTGCCAAAATAAAAATGGAAAGAACTGTTTTCATTATTATTAAAGTCAGCGCTTACTTACAAGCTGTTTTAATAAAAGGCCGTTCTGTATTAAACTCAAGGTCCGTCTTATTTTTAAATCTTACAGTATCTCCGTCAACATCAATATCGCCATAACCTTCAATAAGGCTTTCTCCCTCAATTTTAAAAACCACTTCCCGTACAGAGGTCATGCCTTCAGATTGAAAAGTGTAATCAGCTATGATGAGATCATCCTGTATATTACCGGTTATAGACCCTTTATTGCTGTCTTTTTCAAAAAGCTTGTAACTCAGGGTACCGCTAACATTATTACCAGATGTCTGCAGATGGAGTGCTGCAGAATCTTTACCAGACTGCCAGGCATAACAGCCTTCCGGTTTATTAATTTTAGCAGGTAGTTGATCATTAACTGCTGCGGAATCATTAGTATTTACACTGTCCTTTGCAGAGTCAGAAAAGTTACATCCTGCAAACATGATCAGTGCTGTATAAATCACTTTCTTCATAGCAAGTAATATTGAATCTGTTATTAAACATCCTCTAACCTGACACCTCATACCTTATACCTCTTAACCTTTCTTACAATGTAGCCATATCAATCACAAACCGGTATCTCACATCGCCTTTCAACATTCTTTCATAACTTTTTTCTATGTCTTTAATATCAATCACTTCTACGTCTGAAACGATATTGTGCTCGGCACAATAATCCAGCATTTCCTGGGTTTCTGGTATGCCGCCTATTAAAGACCCGCCGATGGAGCGCCTGTTAAATATAAGGTTGAATGCGGGAATTTGAGCAGGCGATGGCGGCGCACCTACGCAAACCATGTTTCCGTTTGTTCTCAACATACCCAAATACATATTATAATCATGATCAGCAGAAACAGTGTCTAATATAAAATCAAAATATCCCATCACACTTTTCGCCTGCGCTTTATCGGAAGTAAGAATAAATTTATGAGCGCCGAGTTTTTGCGCATCAGCTTCTTTAGAGGCAGAGTGGCTCAGCATGGTAACTTCAGCACCCATTGAGGCAGCAAGTTTTACACCCATGTGGCCCAGTCCGCCAAGGCCGACTACGCCAACCCTGTCACCAGCCTTCACTTTCCAATGTCTTAGCGGGGAATAAGTAGTTATGCCTGCACATAACAAAGGGGCTACACCTTCGAGCGGAAGCTTGTCAGAAATCCTTAAAACAAAATCTTCTGTTACTACAATCTGTTTACTATAGCCGCCAAAAGTATTTCCGCTGCCATCTTTCTGCTGTCCGTTGTAAGTGCCTACCATGCCATTTTCGCAATATTGTTCAAGGCCTTGTTTACAACTGTTACACTCCCTGCAACTGTCCACCATGCAGCCAACGCCCACAAGATCGCCCGTTTTAAACTTAGAGACTTTATTACCAACAGCAGTCACTCTGCCTACAATTTCATGCCCGGGTACACAAGGATAAATGGTACCTCCCCATTCATTACGAACGGTATGAAGATCGCTATGGCAAACACCGCAATACAAAATGTCTATTTGTACATCATCCGGCTTAGGGGCCCTGCGGCTTATCGTGTGCAACTCAAGAGGTGTGGTAGCTGCCTGTGCGGCGTATGATTTAACTGCTGACATGTTTTTTTGGTTTATTTTATTTTGACAAATGTAAATGACTTGGCTTATATAGGATAGGTAAACATTACATTTGAAAATTTGTTGAACATCATGCTGTGTATCAAACCCCGATGTTTTCCCCAACCTTAACTTTGCGAAAAAATTATGGCTTTACTCTTTCAACCACTTACTATAAGAAGCATCACTATCAAAAACCGCTTAGTCGTTTCTCCAATGTGTGAGTATAGCAGTATTGATGGTTTTGCCAACGACTGGCATTTGGTGCACCTTGGCAGCAGGGCAGTGGGGGGCGCAGGACTTATTATTACAGAAGCTACAGCAGTATCACCCGAAGGCCGCATAACTTATGACGATTTGGGTATTTGGCAAGATGAACACATTGATTTTTTAAAACGCATCACTGCATTTATTGAAGCCCATGGCGCAGTGCCCGGTATACAATTGGCACATGCCGGCCGTAAAGCAAGTCACGTTAAGCCAGGCAGCGGTGGCGCTGCATTAAGAGTTGAAGATGGCGGTTGGCAAACAGTGGCGCCAAGCGCCATAGCTTATAAAGCCGGGGAGCCGGTACCTAAAGAAATGGAACGTGGGGAAATTAAAAAACTGCTTGCCGACTTTAAAGCTGCCGCAATACGGGCCATAAAAGCCGGCTTTAAATTAATAGAAATACATGCTGCCCATGGCTATTTAATCAACGAATTTTTATCGCCAATATCAAATACCAGAACCGATGAATATGGCGGCTCTTTTGAAAACAGGATCAGGCTCCTGCTGGAGATTGTGCAAACTGTGAGACAAACTATTGGGGAAGAGCTGCCTTTATTTGTACGCATAAGCGCTACAGATTGGGTTGATGATGGCTGGAATGAAAATGATTCGATTGCCCTGGCACAGGTGCTAAAAAACAATGGAGTTGATTTGATAGATTGTTCGTCAGGCGGCAATAGCCATGAGCAAAAAATTCCTATAGGGCCTATGTACCAGGTTAAATTTGCAGAACTGATTAGGAAAACTACAGGAATGCTAACAGGCGCCGTAGGCATTATCACCACCGCGGAAGAAGCTGAAAATATTTTAAAACACAAAAAGGCCGACCTGGTTATTATGGCAAGACAGTTTTTACGTGACCCATATTTTCCCTTACATGCAGCCAGATTATTAGGTCACGATATAAAATGGCCTATTCAGTATGAACGGGCAAAATTATAATACTGTTTTTTGCCCCCTTCATACTAAAATATTTATTTGTTACGTTATTTATTTGTTCGTGTGTTTTATTGATAATTAACAATCGAGAGTTAAACGGCTGCCTTATGAGCAGCCTTTTTGGTTTTATCAATAACCATCATTTTGTGTAAGGTTGCTGTTTACCTTAATTTCCCTGCTTGGTATAGGAAACACTAATTTCGGAGAATTCCATTGCAACGGGCCCACTGTTAATTCCAGGCGTTTAATATCATGAATGGCCTCACCCTCAAAGGCCAGTTCAAGCTGCCGCTCAAGCAATATTTTGTCAAGTGTTACTGCACCGGCTGAATAATCGCTGAGGCCTGCTCTTTCACGAATAACATTGATGTCATCCACAGGTTTAACACCTGCAGTTGTATTTAATCTAAAGTTAGCTTCAGCCCTTGTCAAATACATTTCGGCAAGGCGTATTACAGGAACATTTCCGTAAACCATATCAAATTTTCCGGTGCGAAAAATTCCGCCATCATCGTAAAATAAAGCGAGCCTGTCATCATTTTGATTATATAAGGCCAGGTGCTCTTCCCTGATGTCAATATCTCCGCGGCCATAAGGCGAGAAGAATGTATTAAAATCATTCACACCTTGTGAGCTGGTTACCTGCATTGAAAAAACGTACTCATTGGGGCTGCCGACGTCTTCATTTAAATTAGCCTGGTTAAAAGGGAATACATCTGCATAAGTTTTTTCCAGTCCATATTCACCTGAACTTATTACACGATCTGCTGCTGAAGCAGCGTTAGCATAATCTCCTTTTTGCAGATAAATCCTCGCCAGCATGGCTGCGGCCGCACCGGATGTTGCAAAAACCCCATTTGAAGCCGGTAATAGTGCCTCAGCGTCGGTCAGGTCCTTAATGGCCTGTTCATATACTGCAGCAACCTTATCTCTTGGCAATTGTGAACTTGCATCAAGTGGGGCTCTTGTGGGTGTTAATACAATGGGAACGCCATCGTTAGTCGAAGGGTCGCCATCATTCCAGGCCTTTGCATATAGCCTTACCAAATCAAAATATAAAGAGCCTCTTATAAATTTGGCTTCGCCTTCAATTGTATTCTTCCTTGCTTCAACTACCACATTCAGTGCATTTAAAACATTATTGACGTCATTAACGGTTTGATACGCACTTAGCCAGGTACCAGCCACAAAATCGTTATCTACAGGAATGGTTTTATTAAATATCTGCGTCATTCCCTGGAAAGTGCCATTCCAGTTAATGCTGTTACTGTTAGCTAATAATTCTGAATACACAAATATATCCCCGCCATACACGTAGGCGTTTCCAAGGTCTGCATAAGCACCAACGAGTGCAGCTTCCACATCAGAGCTTGTATTTAAAGCCTGTGTTTCATCAATACTTTGTGTAGGATTTATGTCAAGATTTTTAGAGCATGATGCAATTGAGAAAGCTATTATTAAAAGATAGAGTTGTATGTTCTTATGCATGGTTTCTTTATTAAAATTTATAATCCAACGTTAATACCAAAAACAAATGTTTTTAATTGAGGGGCAGAATAAAAATCAACACCCTGGCGAATATTTGAAGCCTGGTAGTCGGCATTAACTTCGGGATCCCATCCCTCGTATTTTGTTATGGTAAAAAGATTTTGTGCTCTGAAATAAATTCTTACTCTTTCGAGCTTGGCTTTACTTGTTATATTTTTAGGCAACACATAGCCAAGTGTTACAGCCTTCACCCTTAAGTAAGAGCCGTCTGAAATAAATCTGCTGGAAGGATCGGTACCATTTGCCCAAAACAAACGGGCTTCAGGAATCATTGTTACATCACCGGTTTTTTTCCAGGCGCCTAACTGGTCACGTGTCTGGTTATCGTAGCCATTGCTGCCACTGGCCGACATATATTGACCGCCACCATTATAAATATCATTGCCTTTTACGCCCTGCAGGAGAACTTCCAAGTCTATGGCAGATTTATAGGTTACTGTATTTCTCATACCATATATAAAATCCGGGTTAGGATTCCCAATCACCACTTCTTTGGCTTCATTATAATCATTGGTAGTAGATCTGTCTAATTTACCATCTGTACCCAACGTATTTTTGATGAATAAAGCATCACCGTTAGTGGGATCGGCACCGGCAAATTCCTTAGCTACAAATACGCCAAGGGGCAGGCCTTCACGGGCACGGTTAACATCACTTGTGCCGAGTTCTTGTCCACCAAGATCAGTAATTTTATTTCTGTTGAGGCCAAAATTTATGCTGGTAGTCCAGCGAATTGTTTTAGTGACTATATTGTCTGAATTGATGGTAAATTCCAGTCCCCTGTTCTTTAGTTTACCAGTGTTTCGCAGTTGAGAACTAAAGCCGGTTGTACCCGGAACTTCCACATTCAAAAGCAAATCTTTTGTATTTCTTTCGTATACATCAAATTCAGTACTTATACGATTATTGAATAAACCTATTTCAAAGCCAGCATCTACGCTATGTGTGTTTTCCCATTTTAAATCAGGGTTAGCAAGTTGTGTAGGGTGCTGGCCGGGTGTACCATTATAAGCCGCATCGCCAGAGAATAAACCCAAAGAAGCAAAATTGCCAATTTCAGCATTCCCGGTTAAACCATAACTGGCTTTCAATTTTAAGAAGCTTATAGTTTTAGAATCTTTCAGAAAATTTTCTTCAGATAAGATCCACCCGGCAGAAACAGCGGGGAAGAAGCCCCAGCGGTTATTTTTTCCAAAACGGGAAGACGCGTCAAATCTTCCGCTAAGCGTTAAGAGATACCTGTCATTATACTTATAATTAGCTCTGGCAAAATACGACAGGAAGGAAAATTTGGTTTCAGAGGAAGTGGCATCAGTTTTTGTTGCAGCGCTTGCTAATTTTTTATAGGCTTCAGATGGAAAAGCTTCCGCCGTTCCTGAACTGTTAAAGAAACTTTGATTCTGATAAGTCATCCCCAGAACGGCATCAATATCATGCACTGCATTTATTGTAGAGGCATAGCGGAAAAAATTATTTGTAGTGATGTTTAATATCTGGTCGGCACTTACAAAGCCCCCTCCTCTCGGATACCCCGAATTTCTTGACGTAACGGGGCCATAGTAGGCATCTTCTGTTTGGTTTAACTGATCCACACCGAATTCTGATCTAAAAGACAACCCTTTAAAAACCTGCGCCTGACCGAAAATATTTCCTAATGTTCGGTAAGATGTGGTATTATAATATGCCCCTATCGTATTCAATAAAGGATTATAATACACAGGAAAGTTTGTATTAGGAATGCCGGTTGCAGTATCTACAACGCCGCTTAGCCGGCCAGTTCTTGGATCAAGTACTGGTGTAATTGGAGAAAGCGCCACAATTTGTAATGGAGTGGAAAATGCATTATCGTCAGACACCCGGAAATTAAGTGTTCTTGTGAAACCCAGGTTCATACCAACATTTAACCAGCTTGAAAATTTATGATCAAGATTAAGCCGGCCATTATATCTTTTAAATTTATTAGAGATGATTATCCCTGTTTGGTCTAAGTAAGACCCTGCCATATAAAACGTAGTCTTATCGTTGCCGCCGGAGAGGTTAAGATCGTATTGCGAAATTGGGGCATCCTGGAAAGCCTGATCCTGCCAGTTTGTATTTATGGACGAAGTTTTGTAATCATCTGTACCGGCGGAATATCTTTTTAATCGGGATTCCACTCTTGGTACATAATAATCTAATGCTTCCTGCACATCATTCCAGTAGCCCAATTTAGCTTCATAATTAGCTGCGCCTATGCCAGCCTGCCTAAAGTATTCAACATATTCCTGGGCGTTGAGAAAATCTCTTTTGCCCGTCGGTTTTTGAAACCCGGTGAAATACCCAAGATCAATTTTAGATTTACCGGATTTACCCCGCTTCGTGGTAATTAAAACAACGCCGTTACTTGCCCTGGAGCCGTAGATGGCGGCTGAGGAAGCATCTTTAAGAATCTCAACCGATTCAATATCATTAGTATTAATATCCGCAAGCGGATTGGTAGGCGCTCCATTACTTGAAAGATTTGCCGTAATAACCGGTATACCATCTATTACATATAAAGGCTCATTACCGGCGGTTACAGAAGAAGCTCCGCGAATTCTAATTTTAATGCCCTGGCCAAGTTTGCCATTTTGTTGTTCAACAAACACCCCGGCTGCCCTGCCCTGTATAGCATTTTCAAAACTTGTAACAGGCGAATTGGATAATTCCTTTGAGCTAACTTTTGCGATGGCACCGGTTACATCCCGTTTAATTTTACTGCCATAACCTAATACTACTACTTCGGTAAGGGAATTGTTTCCCTGCATCATTTCAATAGTCATATTTGCAGAGGCTGCTCTTTCAACACCTTGGTAGCCTACATAGCTTAAAACAATTTTGCTGTTAGCAGGAGCATTAATCAAAAAATTTCCCGCATTGTCTGTAATTACAGGTGTGACGTTTGAATTTTTAATGGTTACGGTCACACCTGGCAACGGCGTTTGATCAGAAGCATCTACAACTTTACCGCTAATGGAAGTTTGAGCAACGGTGTAAAAAACAAATAATAATAAGGCAACAAATAAGGATAATTTTCTCATGTATAAAGTTTTAAACAGTAGGATTTGTTAAAAAAAGACAATTTTTTTAACAAATTGATGCATAAGTGCAATCAAATATCAGAGGTTTTTTAAAATCATATATATAATCAATAAAATAATTTAAAAATTTACCGTTTATCACATTTTTAATCCACTTAAATAGTATTATGCAACTTAATGTACTATGTATTGCATAATACAATGCTTTGCTATTATCTTTGTTATGTCAAGTAATAAAAATAAAAAACAAAATAAAAATTTAAACAATGAAAAAGTCAACTTCAATCCCTACATTTTTTCACAATGTAAATCGTACTTTTTATGCCATCCAGGTGATAATATTAATGATGGGAGTACCTACCCTGGCATTTATTGGGTTAAGCCATACTATTCGGGAAAATAATGACAATAAAAAAATTGAAAGTAAAATTCCTGCGCAGGCCATTGAAAAAGAATTAGCTGTAGCAGCTTATTAATTATCTTGAGTATTCAAAAAATAATTAGTGCATTTATTTTATAAGACAAGCCTTATGGCTTGTCTTTTTATTTTGAGATAAAGCTCTTGTGGGTCAATCTTTTATTTTTATCTATTGCTTTTATTAAAAATATAGATTAGATTCATTCTTCCTATCGTATCCTTTCTTAAGATTAGTTCTGCCGCCATATAACACCTCTCAATCCATCCTGTAAAATCCGGGGTCTGCTATATTCTTAATTCACAAATCTTACGTTATGAACTTTTATCAATCATGCCAGCTTATCAATTTTTTTACAAAACTGATGCTCCGGAAGACTTACCTATTTAGCAACAGTCATGTCAAGCATCACAGCAGTTATTTGCTTCTGCTGATTTTGAGCTTATTATATGCATTTCAGCCGTTTAACATCCATGCCCAGGAAACCCTTATGGCGCTCACTTCAAATGGTGGCACAGAAGGTAAAGGCACTGTATTTACATTTAAAACCAATGCCACGGCCTTTACGATAGTTAAGGCACTTCCGGACTGGGGTAAAAATTTAGCCTCAACTTCCAATGGAAATGTAGTTAAAGGCAATGACGGAAATTTCTATGGTATGACTTACTTTGGAGGCACGTTTAATTTTGGAACTATTTATAAAATAACACCCGCAGGTACGCTTACACTTCTTCGCCATTTTAACTCTTTGACAGATGGCGCTAATCCCTGCGGAAGCCTCACACTGGGCACCGACGGTAATTTTTATGGTTTGACAAGCAGCGGTGGAACCAGTTCTTATGGCACCATTTTTAAAATAACACCGGCGGGGGTATTTACAGTACTCCGCCATTTAGGTATAGCAGCAGACGGCGGAAACCCTCAGGGCAGTTTGGTATTAGGTAACGATGGCAATTTTTATGGCATCACCCGCCGTGGAGGCAGCACCGGCTATGGTACTATCTTTAAAGTTACCCCCTCCGGCACTTATACAGTTTTAAGATCGCTTGCAAATGCAACCGATGGAGGCACATGCTATGGCAGCCTGGCAAAAGGGTCTGATGGTAATTTTTATGGTATCACTTCATCAGGTGGTTCATTCACTAACGGAACGGTTTTTAAAATAACACCTGCAGGTACTTATACTGTTTTAAGAAATATGAAAAGTACCACTGACGGCTCTTCAAACGCCAACAGCCTTGTAGGGGCTGCTGATGGTTTTCTATATGGCCTTTGTTATTATGGAGGAACCAGCGGGCAGGGTACAATTTTTAAAATTTCGACTACCGGCACTTTTTCTGTTTTGAGAAACCTGACTTTTCCTGTGGATGGGGCTAATCCGAGAGGAGCACTTTTAGTTGGCACGGATGGAAACCTGTATGGAATGACCAGTGGTGGCGGTGCTAACAGCGGGGGCACAATTTTTAAAATATCAACCACCGGCACTTTTTCTGTGCTACGGGCACTTACAGTAGCTACAGATGGCGGAAGACCGGCGGGAGCTTTATTTAACGGAGGCGATGGAAATTATTATGGAATGACTATGGATGGTGGCAGCAACCTGTATGGTACTATTTTTAAAATATCACCTGCGGGAACATTCACCGTTCTAACACGATTAAACGGTGGCATTGTTGGTAATAGCCCTAACGAAAGTTTAATACAGGGCACAGACTATGCCTATTATGGAACTACTATAAACGGAGGAACCAATGACCAGGGTACTGTTTTTAAAATTTGCGGCGGCTTACATACTGTAATACATTCCTTTAAAAGTACTACTGAAGGTGGCTTTCCGGCTGGAAGCCTTGTACAGGCAAGCGATGGAAATCTTTACGGTGTTACTACCAAAGGGGGAACATCCAATGCCGGAACAATTTTTAAAATTACACCAGCCGGAACCTTTACCGTGCTGCGCCAGTTAGTAAGTACAACCGATGGCAGTTTTATGCAGGGTTCATTAATTCAGGGAGCAGATAACTATTTATATGGAATGGCCACGGGTGGAGGATCAACCGGTTCAGGTACTATCTTTAAAATTTCAACAACGGGAACCTATAAAGTAATAAGGCATCTGAATAATACTACAGATGGTGCCGGGCCGGAAGGTAACCTTGTAAAAGGTGCTGGCGGAGTTGATTCATTTTTTTATGGTATGACGAAGACAAAGATTTTTAAAATATCTCCGAACGGAATATTATTTTCTGTATTGCGCACCCTCAATCCTTCAACAGATGGGATTAACCCCTTGGGTAGCCTGGTAAAAGCAACCGATGGCAATTTTTATGGAACAAACAGTTCAGGCGGCACTATGCTTAATTCAGGAACCATTTTTAAAATAACACCTGCCGGCGTTTATACTGTTTTAAGAAACTTAAACCCTACAACAGATGGCGCAACACCAAAAGGTAATTTAATTCAGGCAGCAGATGGCTTCCTATATGGAATGACCAGCGATAAAGGCACTAATAAAGCAGGTACTATTTTTAAAATTTCCACCGCGGGGGCATTCACCGTGCTCAGGCATTTTAATTTATTAGCAGATGGCGGAACGCCTTTTGGCAGTTTTGTCATTCAAAAAACTTTGCCTTTAGTAGCAAACCCGCAAACCACTTCCACTGCCGAGGATGTAGCAAAAGCGCTAACACTGACAGGCAGTGGCGGAAGTCCGCTTACTTTTAAAATTTCAACACTACCTAAACATGGTACTGTAACCGGCAGCACTGCCAGCCGCACGTATACACCTGCGGCAAATTATAATGGTAAAGATTCTTTTTATTTTACAGCCAATGTAGGTTGTATAGCTTCTGCACCTGCAAAAGTATTGATCACTGTAACACCGGTTAACGATGCGCCTGTTCTTACCACCATCGGCAACAAAACAGTAAAAAAAGGCGTTCTGCTTACATTTACTGCAACGGCTACTGATGTAGATGCAGGGCAGACAAAAGCTTATTCTTTAATAACCCCGCCGGCGGGTGCAACAATTGTGGCAACAACAGGGGTGTTTAAATGGACGCCTTCGGCCGTTGGAACATTTACTTTTAAAGTTAGAGTTACAGATAACGGTTCGCCCGTTCTTTTTGATGAGGAACAGATAACGGTTTCCGTTACTGCTGCACCATTGCAACTCCCCATAAGTAAAGCTATAAATCAGGATGAAAAGGGCTTAACCAAAATAGCCTTCTACCCAAATCCCGTAAGCAACATATTAATAGTAACACTGGGCCGGTCAGAAGAAAAGGTTTCTGGTACCATTACCAATGCAGACGGTATTACCGTAAAGCGGTTTGCTTTTGAAAAAATTACACGGTTCGATCTGAATGTTTCAAATCTCTCTGCAGGCATTTATCTTTTGCATTTAAAAAGGTATAATAAGACTTGGTTATACAAATTTTTAAAAATGTAATTTATAATTCTTAGTAAATAATTAATACTTAAAAAATTGAGATGGCATGATTTTAAAATATGCCTTTCCTCAAATCCGTGGAAAAAAATCTACTAAATCATTTTGTTTTGTTAATTTATTTAGTCATCTTACGCCACTACTTAATCTAACTCTTTCTTCAATCTCCTGGAAATCCACCTCACTATCCCTTGAACCCGTTGAACATTCGATGTTTACGAGGTAAGATTGGTCTTGCAAATTCATCAGCGTTTATTTCTTTAGTTATTAGATTCCTGAACTCTATAATACACTTCTGACTTTAAAAACTTAACATGAAAACTCTTCTACGCCTGCTATTTTTATCGGTATCTGTATTTGTTTTTTCGGCACTAACCAATATTGTTAAGGCACAATCGACAACCTATACTGACCTTGGTTATGCAAATCCTATGGTAACCTCTGACAAAGATGATTATGCGCCTGGGGAAGTTGCCCATATCACCGGTACAGGATGGACACTTGATCAAGGCGTTCATGTTGAATTTAGGGAAACTCCTGATTACCCAGATTTTCATATTTATGATTTAACTGTAAATGCTGATGGAACATGGCAGCTCGATTATTCTATTGAAGAAAGGCATATCGGGGTTAGGTTTGATGTGATAGTTGACGGTAAACAATCTAATTACAGGGCAACAACATTCTTTACGGATGCGACATGGACTCTCACAACAGACAAATC